>NZ_JAANBJ010000009.1:0-5809 GCF_011394325.1 Staphylococcus sp. 11007852
AAATTATTTTAGGTGACGAAGTGAAAAGAAAAGATATGAAAGTTAATAAAAGTAGTAAGCGCTATGTATTTAGAAAAGCTACATTACAATATTTTAAGGCAATGCTTGAATTCCCTGATAGGATAACTAATTATGATATATACATGTTTATAGTCTGTTTAAAAGATTCGAGTGATATAGATAGACAGTTTTTTATAGATATAGCTAAAGTAATTTGTAAATCGGGTGTTAATCCGAAATCAAAAGAGGAATATAATAAAAGCTTGTTGTCACACTTCATAAATCAACCACGATATATATAACACTTGTAATTTATAATGAGTTTTCAAATGAAATCAATATAGTACAAACGATAATCCTTCAAGGTAAAGAGCCTTGGAGGATTATTATTATAAGTAATTTCACAAATATCAAAAAAATACCAAAAAACTCACTTTATACTGTACATATGTATAGTAATGGCGTATAGTTACTTATATAAGAGAAAATTAAGGTGATTATATGAAAATTAAATTACAGCAAAAAATCAACATAATTAGTGGAAGTTTAATTTCACGCTTAAAGCAGGTTGAAGATGGAAAAACGTATGATATATATGACCAAAATCGTTTAGCAATAGATAATGATGTCGTGCTGGACACAAAAGAAAATTATAGAAAAGTAACTATAGATCAAAAATGTAATGCGACAAAAGTATATGGTGGGGAAATTGTATTAAATATGATGTCGGGAGAATGTGTAATAGTGGCTAGTATTAATCAACCAATGATATTACCTTACAATTACGTTATTTTAGAGCCAAAATCCGCAGACATATTGAAGGAATTTATTGTATATTGGTTCAGTTATTCAGATGATGCTAAAAGTCAAATTGAAGAAAGCTTGCAAGGCTCAACAAAAGTAAAAAAGATTTCGCTACAATCTTTGAAATCTTTTGAGATTGAAGTGCCAACGTTAAGAAAGCAAGAAGTTCTTTCTAAAATATTTAAGAAGCGTAAAGATTTAAAGAGACTACAGCAACAGAACCTTTTGGAAAGAAAGAAGATGTCTTTGGTACTAAAAGAATTAGAGGTGTAACAATGTCTAAACCAAATATGTATGAAAAATTATTTGTATTAATATTTAGCAGAAGTGTTACAGGTTATGATATCGCAAAGCATTCAGATATAAGTGAAACTACTATATCTCAGATAAGACGTGGTAATCGTTTCATAGAAAATCTAACAATTAAAAAGGGTATATCATTAGAGAATTGCTATGATGAGTTTGAGAATAAAGGAGTAATCGAGTATCAAAGGGATTATAAGAAAGCATATGAAAATTATAATAGAGTGAAGTATAAAGACTAATAGAATGTAGGTGATTAGAATGTCTACGAATCCTTTTATTATGGCTTTAGGTATGTACGTAATTATAACGTGTGTTATCTATCTAACTATAAAGATAAAGAAGAAAGGCACTGGTAGGAAACGCAAAGTAAATAGTAATCCTATTAATGTAAAACCAAGTCGTACTAGTAAAAAGTCTTTTATAAATAATGATGTATACCACGTAGGAGGAATTACAACAGATCAATTTATCCTTGAATTGTTAAGTACCTATTCTTTAAGTTATGCAGGATATAGCTATGAAAATCTTCATAACAAAAAAACACAGGTAGATTATGGTGCTTATAATTTATTCGATATACTCTGGTTGTTATTTGGAACGTTTGATGAAATTTTAGATTGTCATTATGTTGAAGATGGTTACGGCACGATGACTTATAAAGAAGTTCAGGTTAGATATAATGCAAAAAAAGACCACATGAGAATAGATATTGCTGATATTACAATAGAAGGGACTCTGGATGAGATTAGAGCATTTAGACATTCTCCTATTAAGCATTTTAATATGTTAGACCCTATAGCAGCATCACATAGAGTGGAAGATTACACTGGTAGTATAGTACCAATATAAAGTGCGTCACTAAATATAAATAATTAGGAGGCTTCTAATGTTAAACATAGTCTATACTTTAGAAGATATATTAGAAGGACGTATTAAGTTAGAGATCCACCCAGATTACGATAGTGCAACGAAAGAAATTTTAAAATCGATGATAAAAGAATCGGATTTCCCTGAACGTGTTTCAGTAAAAGATATTGAGTATAATGTAGTGATTAATAATAAAGCTGATAAAAATGAATGGAAAAAAAGGATAGATAGAGCTATTCAAAGTGGAACTTTAAATGGAAGCGGAGATGAACTAGATATTATAGAGTTTGTGTGTGAGCAAGATGACATAACGAGTGTTACAACTAAAATATTGTCAGACCCAGACGATTTTAGAGGGCTTGTAGCTTATGAAGATGATGAAGTATTTGCGAATACACTAGAAGATGCATTAGAAAACAGAGAAATCTTAGTTGAAGCTTTTAAAGAAATCAGAGGCGATGATTATATCGTTGAGATAGTAAAACAAAATAATGAACTTTATTCTTATAACTTAGGCATTGAGGATATAGATATTCGATATATAGGTACTAATATTTCAATGGAACAGTTTGTAGAAAGATATAGAAAGAGAATCAAAAGCTATACTATTGAAGATTTTATTAATGAAGGTGAATTTTGGGAACTACTTATTGAAAATAAACACACAAAATTTGATATAGATAGAAGAGTGGCGTTTAGGTGATCGAATTTAAAATTGCGCAAACCTTAAACAATGATATAAAGAAAAATTTAACTTTTGAAGAAGAGGTGCAAAAACTAGATAAAGTTTTAAAAGAAGATATAGAAAAGGCGTACCCGTTTACAATAATGTCTTTAGTTAAGGTTTGGAAGGTATCTTTAAAGCGTTATGATGACAAGGTAGAAAAAGATATTCAAAAGATACTAGATGTTCCTGCATTAGAAGAAATAAGTATCGCAGAAGGCTATTTTCAATTGTTCTCTGGAAATAAAGACTATGACGATTACATTATAGAATATCTTAGCAAATAATGACAAAGGATTTGAAAGTTATACTAAGCCGAAAGTTTTTATATGGAGGGAATCTGAATGAAAATTAAATTTTTTGTTCTGGAAGATGAAGAAAATACTCTAAAATGTAGCTTAGAAAGAGAAAGCTACACTTATTTAGATACAAGTTATAATGTCAGATTAAAGAGCACATTTTATCTCAAGGGTAATGAGTATGTTTTGGAGGACGACGATGACACAGTTATCTTTACTGTAGGGCACTTAACAAGTGACAAAGATTTCTATGAGCTTGATAGGGAAATTTTTGATATAAATAATAGTATTTTTATTCACCGATCTCTTATTAGACATATCAATCACAAACACCTTGTTCATAACGGTAGAATTTCTATATTAAAAAAACTTAGTAACTTAATATCTAGTGATATTTTCATTGCACCGGATGAGTTTGTAGAATCAAACGAAATTGATATGCTTTTACCTTGGACTAAATATCAAGAGTTAGTTAATAGATTTCCTAAAAGTACAGAATTAATACATTATGCTAATGCAAGAATTGCTAATATAGTAAAAGACTATTTGGATTTGAATGAAGATTATGATGAAAAGTTTGAGAAGTATCTTTCCAAAAAAAGGCGAGAAATGAATGATAAAAGCCATAACGAAAGGATACTTTTTGGTAATGAAATTGATAATCAGATTGTAGAAAGAGAAATAGGAAAATATACAGTAGCTTTAAATAAATTGAAAACAAATATAGAATCTGACAGTTATCGTGAATTAAATTGGGAAGAGGATATTTTAAACATACTGGTATTAATTTTTCCACAGTACAAGTTGGCTATTAAAGAATTAACTATAAGTAACAATAAAAGAATTGACTTTGTATTAGTAGATTTATTAAATAATATAGATTTAATAGAGATAAAAACCCACACAAGGAAAATCTTTGGAAGAAAATATAGAGGTAATTACGCTCCTAGTGTAGAATTATCAGGATCAATTATGCAGATCGAGAAATATATATATGATTTAACTAGCGATATTACTAAAAATACTGATCTAATAAAAAATAAAATAGCGGATAGTACAGTAGACGTTAGCATTGTAAACCCTAAAGGTTTTATTATTATTGGTAGAACAAATGATTTAAATGAACAACAAAAGAAAGATTATAGGGTAATCAAAAATAAATATTCTAATATTGTAAGTATATATAGTTACGATGAATTAATTGAGATGTTGGAATCTTTGATAGACAGGTTTAATAATAATAAATTAGATATTACTGATTAAAATAAACTGTAGATAAGTCTAAGTAGGTATCATAGGAATATCTATTAAAAATACCTTCAGTATTCATTAGTCCTCACATAAGAGGACTTTTTATATTTTTCTATAGAATGACAATAAGCCGAGTCTTTTGTGATCCTTCAATCATTATAACGAATTTAGATGATTTGAAAGACAAGGTAAATTAAGAAAAATTTAAGTTTTAATTAATAACATATTAATGATATTAGGTGTATTATTTATTTAATAATATAAATATTAGTAGTTTTATAATATATTAACAAGAAAATTTATAACCTTACCTTCATATCATAAGATTCATTGTCATATACAAATTTACACCTAGTTGAGTAAAAGGAGTGAAAGAAGATGAAAAAAATAGTTTATTCAGTTATATTTGCGTCACTTTTGTTAATGTCTTTATTTACTCAGAATATATATGCTGAAATTGTAACGAACACAACCGAAGGGAATCACTTATTCACAAGTAAGTTTGAAAAAGTTAACGGTCAAAGCTGTACTGCTGTAGCTCTATCAGACACATCGTTTTTAACAGCAGCACATTGTGTAGATCGTAATAATCAAGAAAGTTATATTGGCAAAGTCTTTCCTGCTCTGAGTGGTATTCAAACACCGTTATCATCTATAGATATAGATAAAGCGACTGTATATTCTCCTAGAAATCTTGACAGTAAAAAGGACTTTGCTATTTTAAAAGGAAAAAATCCTCCTCAATCTATGAAATATTACCTTACTAACAATGCTGTAAAAATAAAAGCCGTAGATGACCTTCAAAGTTTAATTGGCAAAAAAGTTTATACTATAGGATATCCAAAAGATACTGAAGCAAAGTATCAAGATAAAAAAGAGGGAACTATTCAAAAAATAGATTCAGGAGTGATACTAACAGACAATATCACGGGATCGGGTTCTTCAGGTGGTGGTTTATATCTTGAAGAAACAAATGAGTTAATAGGTATTGTATCAGGAAAAGGTATTGGACTATCTCATTTTGCACCTATAACTAGTGATATCAAAAATTGGATTGATAAAAATAAATAACTCGAAGTAGGATATGTATTAAATTAAGTGACATAAGGTTAATTATGATATGAAGATTGAATTTTAATTTATTATTGTGTGAAAAAGATAAATATGTACCATTAACTACTCACTAAGATTAAAATGTAGTTAATGATTTAAGCCCTCTTTTTAGAGGGCTTTTTTATATTTTATATAACATTTTTTACCAATTTTAGAGATTAATATTTTCCAAAGAAACCTAACTAGTCTCGATAGTAGAATGAATTATCATTCTCCGCTTCTTCTTTAGATAGTTTAAAATTTTTATCTTTACTGGCTACTTTTTCTTTAAGCATCTGAAATCCACTTAAATCTTGATTTATTCTAGGTCTAGTAGCCTCATGAACTTGATAATCAGTAAATAGCATATCGATTAGATTCTGATTATCTAATTTAATCTTCTCTAATTTAGTACCCAATTCTTGTTTAAGATTAGCTTTGTCGTTAAGAGTTAAAGATACATCTG
>NZ_JAANBJ010000010.1:0-12264 GCF_011394325.1 Staphylococcus sp. 11007852
AACTGTTTATAATTAACGAATCGCATGATAACCAGCGTCAACATGAATATTTTCGCCAGTTACACCACTTGAAAAATCACTCAATAAGTATGCAGCCGTTTTACCAACTTCCTCTTGGTTTACATTACGTTGTAACGGTGCACGTTGTTCGATTTCTTTTAAAATAGATGTAAAGTTTCCTACACCACGTGAGCTTAATGTTTTAATAGGACCAGCAGAAATACAATTGACACGAATATTATCTTGACCTAAATCAGCGGCTAAATATTTGACGCTTGCTTCTAAACTTGCTTTTGCAATCCCCATCACGTTGTAGTTCGGCACCGCAAACTCACCACCGATATATGAAGAGGTCACGATGCTACCGCCATCATTCATGATTTTGCGTGCTTCACGCGCAACGATAGTAAGTGAATAAGAACTAATGTCTTGTGCTAATAAGAAACCGTCACGAGATGTTTCAGAATAACGTCCACGTAATTCCTCAACACGTGCAAAAGCGATTGAATGGAATACGCCATCTATATTACCAACGTCTTTACCGATTTGTTCAAATCCTTTTTCTACGTCTTCGTCACTTTGTACATCGATTTGATATACATGTTTTTCTTTTTGATTGAGTTGATCGATTAATTTATCTAATTCATTAAAACTACGTTCTTTACGGTATGTAAATACAAGATTTGCTCCTAATTCGTCTAAAACTTTCGCGACGCCAAAACCAATACTTCTTTTATTGGCGATCCCCATAATGACATATGTTTTACCTTCTAAATTCATCACAATGAATTACTCCTTTAAAATAAAATTTGCTATATTACTTTAATTTTAACATCTGGTCTTAAATTTTAAAAATCAAATCTCTTTAAAATGAAAAACAAGCAAAATACTCACTATGATTTAGAGCATTCTGCTTGTCTTCATTTACTTAAACATCTCTAATTCGATTTTCAGTTGATCGACATATTCTTTAGAGCCTGTCACAATGAGGCGATCGCCATATTGTAATTTCGTATCCCCGTGTGGCACGATAGATTCATTATTTCGTATGATTCTGACAAAGATAATATCACCATCAAACGGGAAATTACGTAACTGCGTTTGGTCAAACGCATAATTAAACATCCCAATTTCATAAATGGATGTTTCTACATTACTTAACAAGTTAAGCATGTTTGGTGTTTCAATCATTCCTTTTAGTAAAATTTGATTACTTTGGAAATTACTAAAAATTTCAATTCCTTGTGACTTTAATGTTTGTTCCTCATCATTTGTTTCTAAACGACAAATGACACGTTCAACACCGAACTCTTTAGCCATTAATGCCACTTTTCTATTAATCGCATCATCATTTGTTGAACACACCACAATGTCACTTTCAAACAAACCTAAACGCTCTAACATTTTTGATTCGTAATCTGCAATTTCGACCATTGTGATTTCGTCTGATAAAATACGGTGGTCTGTTAAATCTTTACGATAATATAATGTGACCTTGTATAGATGCGATTGTAAACTTTGTGCAATAGGAATAGACAATTGATTCTTCCCAATCATTGCTACTTTAATTGAGCGTTGCATCTCATCTGGTAATGGAAACATCTTTTTAAAGACGATGGGTACGAACACACACGTAACCACAGCACTTAAAATTAAAATCCCTGAAATATCTGAACTAATTGTTCCTAAACGCTCCGCAATTTTGGCAGCTGCGATAACCAATGACAACGTTGAAGTCAATAAAAATGCTGAAGCAATGGTTGTCTTCATATCAAACCACTTTTTAATGATGAGTACAGGAATTAATTTTGAAATTAAAAATGCAAAAATTAATACTGGAATGATAATGAGAATCGTTGGATTTTTAATTAACGATGGAATGTCTAAATCCACCCCTACCATAATAAAGAATATTGGGATAAAGAAGCCATATCCAAATGAGTCTAACTTCTCTACTAACTCTTTATCAGGTTGCAATAACGAAACGACAACACCCGCTAAAAATGCTCCTAAAATATGTTCCGCGCCAACACCTTCAGCAAGTGCAACTAATAAAATAATCAGAGCAAATACCGCACGAATGCCGATTTGCGTCGTTCCAGCCATTAATTTATTCAGAAATGGTGCTTTTTTGAATAAACCACCTACGACGTAAAAGACGATTGTAAACACGACTAAAATACCAATTAGCCAAATCGTGCCACCACCTTTGGCATGAATAGCACCATAAACAGTAAGTAGTAACATGGTTGCCAAATCAGCAAGAACAGCAACAAGCAAAATAAACTGTCCGATTGTCGTACTCATAATATTCATTTCTTTTAACGTGGGCACAACAACACCCAGTGAAATTGTAGAAATGATAATGATCATAAGTAGCACGTCATTAATTAAGCCAATCCACATAAAGCCAAATGCAAGAACAATAGATATTGCCATTATAAATATAAACACATAAAATGCGAGTGATAAATGACTCGGTCCTTGCGTTTGTTCTTTTTTAGGTTTCCCTTTTTCTTTCTTGAAGGCATTAAAATCTATTTCTAAACCACTTAAGAACATTAAAAAGATAAACCCTAATGTTGAAAGTATATTTAGAACATCATCTCTATGTACTAAATGTAAAAATGAATTACCAATCACAATACCCATCAAAATTTCTGCCACAACAACAGGTAAAAATGAAATCCTTAGTCGATTGACTAAAATGGGCGTGAGTAGTGCAGCGATAATCACTACAACAAGCGATACAAATTCCATAGGCCCCTCCTTATACCAAATATGTCATAAAAGTAGTTGCGAGTCCGAAATAGATCAGCATACTCACAATGTCGTTTATCGTTGTGATAAAAGGCCCGCTTGCAACAGCTGGGTCAATACCAATTTTATTCATAATAAGTGGAATCACTGAACCTATCGTTGTTCCTACTGTCATCGCAATGGTCAAACTACTACCGACGATTAATCCAAGAATAGGTTCACGATAGATAAGTAAAATAATAAAAAATAAACTTGTTGCACAGCAAATACCTGTTAACAGTCCACTACCTGATTCACGCAGTGCAAGTTTAAATTTACTCTTTTCATCAATTTCACCAGTCGAAATATTACGTACAGCAACGGCAAGTGATTGTGTTCCTGAATTCCCTGACATCCCACTGATAATTGGAATAAATGCAGCAAGTAATGCTACTTTTTCTAATGTTTCTTCAAAAGATCCTAAAATTGAAGCTGTAATCATACCGAGCACAGTTAAAATCATTAACCATGGTAAACGCTTTAAAGCTGTTTTAACAATTGAATCATCAGTCGAATCGATATCTGAAACCCCGGCTAAACGTGAGTAGTCCTCACTCGCCTCTTCATCCATAACATCGACGATATCGTCAATTGTAATGATACCCAACAAATGATTTTGATAATCCACAACCGGCATCGCGATAAAGTCATAATCTCGCATCGTTTGCGCAACATCTTCTTGGTCATCCGCGACATTTGCGCTAATGACACGTTCACTCATAATATCTTCAATGTAGGCATCATTTTCGGCTACAATTAAATCTCTTAAAGAAATTACACCGACAAGTTTTTTCTGTTCATCAACAACAAAAATCACGTAAATGGTCTCAGCGTCCGGTGCTTGGTCTTTTACACGCATCATTGCTTCATGAACTGGCGTATTAATTGTTAACGAAATAAATTCCGTTGTCATAATACCGCCGGCGGTATCTTCATCATAATGTAATAAAGCTTTAATTTCAGAAGCGTCTTCTTTATTCATGAGTAATAGTAAACTCGCGATTTTACGCTTCGTTAGTTGGTTTAAAATATCAACGGCATTATCATATGACATATGTTCAAGAATTTGACTTGCATACGTTGCATTCATTTCCTCGAATAAATCTTCATATGCTTCTTCATCTATTTCTAAATGCTCGAAAAATTCAGCGACTTCTTCAGGTGAAAGGAATTGATACATTTTTTGACGAATATCGCTTTCACTTTCCTCAAAATATTCACTTTGCTCATATGAGTGGAGTTCAAGAAATGCGGTACGAAACCCATCAATATCATTGTTCATAATATATTCATCAAGTAACGCTTTATCATACATTTCTTCATCATCTAAAACTAATTGCTCTTTTTCATCCGTCATATTTGCCACCTCCATCTCTCATGTTCTTACAAAGTCATCAACAATTGGTGAAAATCTGGATGCTTATTTTTAATGTGAATGTTTGCCTTTGTAATTGGGTGTTTAAATTTGATTTCTGCACATTTAAGTAATTGTGTGGCATGTATAGAGTGTGGATTCCCGTATAATCCATCTCCCACTATAGGTGCTCCTATATGTTGAAAATGCACACGAATTTGATGTGTTCTTCCCGTAACAAGTTTAACACGGCATAAAGTATAAGTCTTGAAGTTTTTAATAGGCCAGTACAACGTTTTCGCATATTTGCCATCGTTTGAAATACTGCGTGTGATAATACTATTTTGTGTTCTTGCAATAGGCGCCTCAATCTCATCATAGTGAGTTAAAGTTCCCTCACATATACATTCATAATATTTGTCGATGTCTGTATGTGTCATTAAATGGTGCAAATGACGTGATTTGGCAAATATCACAATGCCCATCGTATGACGATCTAAACGCGTGACAATATGTGGTATCCCTTTTTCTTGATAGTTTTGCATATGGTTTAGTGCTTGCTCCACTAAACTGTGATGCGGATGTTCACGTGAGGGTGCACTATTTTGATGCGCAGGTTTTGCAACAATTAAAAGCCATGCATCTTCATAAAGTATTGTTAACGGCGCATCGAAGGGGATTAAGTTGTCACTCGGCACTTCTTCAGGTAAATGCACTTCAACTTTATCTCCTACAGTAAGCATTTCTCTTACTGTGACAGGTTGCTGATTAACAAGTAAAGCGCCATTTTGTTTAATGGCGCTAATCGTCTTTTTAGAAAACTGTTGCTCATATAAAAATGTTTTAAGTTGCATATTTTCTTGAATCGTATACGTAAATATCATACATCATCGCCACTTGAAATAAACGAATCATGCACACGTTTCCAAAATGGAAAAGGTCTAAAACGCGCAAAACGGATTTTTTCATTGGCAACACGGTATTGTATTGCGTTTACGTTTTTGTGCTTAATACTCACATGGTCGATGGTTGTTAATATTGAATCATGATTCACTGGCTTAATATGACACGTATGATGCTTAGGTAGCACTAAAGGTGATCCAACCGTTCTAAATACCCGATTATTAATCGATGCAATTTCTGCAATTTGAATCGCTTCTAAAGACGGATGTATTAATGCCCCTCCTAACGCTTTATTATAAGCTGTTGAACCTGATGGTGTCGAAATACACAACCCATCACCTCGAAAACGCTCAAAATGTTGCCCTCGAATGTCTAAATCAACGACAAGCGTTGTACCGTTTTCAGTTTTCATTGTTGCTTCATTCAGCGCCAGGTGTCGTGTTTCATATCCTTTATCATTATACCTTACAATGATTTCAAGTAAGGGATATTCAATAACTTGAAACTCAGAATTGTTAATTTCAATAATAAGTTTCTCTACTTCATGTGGTAACCAATCCGCATAAAATCCGAGATGACCCGTGTGAATCCCTACAAATGCACATCTAGATAACATATGACTATATTGGTGAAAGGCTTGCAATAACGTGCCATCTCCACCAACAGAAATGACAATTTCAGGATTGTCGTGATCTTCAATCATTTTAAAGTCGCGCATATGACTCAACATTTTATGCTTTAACGCTTCTGATTTGGCATCGCCCTTAGACAAAATAACAAAACGCATTACTCCACCCCACGGTTTTCATGCTTATCTGCACGTTTTTTGGAATAGAACTTTTGAGCTTCTTTAATTTCTTCTTTAATTTCAGACATTTCTTCATCGAGTAGAAAAGCCGCTTCAGCTGCACGTTCTAAACGCTTTTGAATTTCAGGAGGATAATCTCCATCATATTTGTATCGCAAAGTATGTTCAATTGTTGCCCAAAAATTCATCGCCAAAGTTCTGATTTGGATTTCAGCTAGAATAGATTTTTGACCTTCTAGCGTTTCAATTGGATATTCAATAATCACATGGTACGAACGATATCCACTTTGTTTTGTGTCTTTAATGTAATCACGCTCTTCAACTACTTTAAAATCTTTTCGTTGTCTTAAAAGCTCCACAACTTTATCAATATCATCCACAAATTGACACATCATACGTAATCCAGCAATGTCATACATTTCTTCACGCAGACGGTCAAATGGAATGCCCCTTTTATTCGCCTTATCAATGATACTTGTAATCGGTTTAACACGCCCAGTAACGAATTCAATAGGCGAATTATGTTCGGTCACTTGATACTCTTTTCGTAACCCTTTAAGTTTTATTTTAAGTTCATCAATGGCTTGACGATAAGGCGCAAGAAAAATTTCCCACTGGTTCATTTTACCTCACTCCGCTTCATACTAACTCAAAAGTCTCTTCAACGGCTGATACAAATGCATTACCATAATTGGAGTTACCTTCGATATTATCTAGTAAGTAGTCTAATTCATCTTTAAATTGTGTTAATTTTATCGTATCGTTTATCACAATTTGTTTATCTCTATGCTCATGAAGCATAGACCAAGTTTCCTGAACAAATATGAGATATGAAAACGAGGACCCATTATCCATTAAATAAACGAAAGAAAAATGATCACTATCAACAATCATTTGACCGACTTCAGTCAAACCTTCAGTTGACTTATCTGTATAACATAATACTTGATTATCTTGAATTTTAATTTCATTAACATAAATACGCATACGTTCTCCTCCTATATGGGGCTTTAAAACAAAAAGACCCATATTTACATTGTTCAGTTTTATATGACTCAATAATTGCGAGTAAAAATTCACAACCTTAATATCATACTTGTTGATAGCATCAATACTTTCCTTGATTCCTATCGCTATTTTTTAATATGAGGCAAACTGCCTTATCATAATACAGTTTAACATAATTCTTAACACGTCTCATCGACTATCACTCAAATTGTAAATACTTTTAAACACATGCAAACTTAGGCATAATATGGATTAAGGAGTGAACACGAATGGCAATCGAACAAGAAATTGAATTTAAACAGTTGTTAACTTTATCCCAATACGAAGATTTCAAAGCATCTTATTTTACGAATACTGAACCTAAAACTCAAGTTAACTATTATATTGATACGCCTGATTTTCAAATTCAATCTCAAAAAATGGCCCTACGGATAAGAGTGAAAGACGGCAAACCGAATGAAATGACGCTAAAAGTACCGTTGTCAGTCGGTTTAAATGAATACAATTTTGAGACGTCCATCGAACCTGCAGAAGGGTTGCGTATTGATGAAAATCACATTCCGAGTGATATTTTAAATATTTTACAAAAAAATCATATTTCCGTTAAGTCATTAAAAGTCTTAGGCGCATTAAAAACGGTGCGTTATGAAAAAATTTTAGAAGATGGATTACTTGTCTTAGATCATAGTCTCTATCTTGGAAAAGAAGATTTTGAATTGGAATTTGAAGTCAAAGATTACGATAAAGGAAAACAAGCTTTTGAAACATTACTAAACCAATTTCAATTAATTCATATCGAACCCAAAAATAAAGTACGACGCTTTTTTGAATATCAAGCTTTTATAAATCAGCGTGAACACAAATAGGCATTGTATAAGTGTTTTTACTTTGATATGTAAAAATTCATGTTATTATTTATGTATATCAAAACTAACGATTAAGGTGATGAAATGCCTCCAACACCGTATGAAGTGATTGGTCAAGATGCTTTATATAAGATGATTGACCATTTTTATATTTTAGTTGAACAAGATGATCGAATAAATCATTTATTTCCAGGGGATTTTAACGAAACAAGTCGCAAACAAAAGCAATTTCTCACTCAATTTTTAGGTGGGCCAAGTTTATATACTGATGAACACGGGCACCCCATGTTACGAAAACGTCATTTACCTTTTAAAATTGATGAAGCAGCGAAAAATGCTTGGTTAGAAAATATGCAGATCGCTATAGACAATGCACAATTACCCCATGGTGTGGGTGATTACTTGTATGAGCGTTTAAAGTTAACCGCATCACATATGGTTAACACAGAATATTAATTGTAGGTGAAAATATGACGAAAGAATTACGAGCTGTTGTTCATAGTTGTCAAGAAGAAGCGAATACGAATCTTTCTCCTGTGAGCAAAATTGAAATTTATTCTTTTTTCGATCCTTTTAGCAAAGATAGCTTTAAATTATCTGCCGTTTTATCGAAATTAAAAATTGAATACAGCCAATATATCCGCATTCGTCATATCCTAAATCCTTCCTTACGGGTGTTGACCAAATGCCAAGCACAGAGTACATGTGACCGTGACAATATTGCGCTAGCATTCAAAGCGGCAGAATTACAAGGACGTGCACGTGCACATCGTTTTATGCATCTCATTCAAAATGAAATTATTCCAAAACCAGATATTGTCACAGAAGCTATGATATCTAAATGTATCGTCAATGCTGGATTGGATTATGATGTATTTCAGGAGGATTTAATTCATGGTAATTTACGTGAAAGCTTAAAAGTTGATTTGCATATTGCACGTGAAATGGAAGTTGATATGGCACCTTCCCTCGTATTTTTCAACGAGGATATTCAAGAGGAAGGATTAAAAGTTGAAGGACTGTATCCGTATCACATCTATACGTATATCATTAATGAGATGATGGGATGTCAAATTGAAAAACAACTCCCACCAAAATTAGCAACATACATTCATCAAAAACAATTAGTTACTGAAGAAGAACTATTAACCATTTATGAATGGCCTGAGAAGACATTAAAAAAAGAATTAAAGAAATTGCTCTTACAACAGAAGATTGAAAAGATAAAGTATCCTGGTGGAGAATTTTGGAAGTCTAAAATGTAAGATAAAGATATATATATTTATAAAGTTGGAACATTGTTTTGTTCCAACTTTTTTGTGTAAAAAAGCATAAAAAAAACGCCGTGTTCTGACACGGCGCTAAACAAAGGGGATGGGAGAAATTTTTCACTTCAAACAAAGGGGTATGTTTGTTATGTGATTAATTTCATGCTCATAATATATCACGTGTTCACAAACGATTCAACCCTTTAATGCCCAAAAATGCAACTTTTCACAAATCCGTCAAATTGTAAACGGATTCAATCCCCTCAAGCTTTCATTAATTTTTCAAAAGCGTCTAATTTTTCCTCAAAAACCTTACATGCATCTTCAATAGGTTGTGGCGTTGTCATATCGACACCCGCATTTTTTAAAATTTCGATTGGATAATTAGAGCTTCCTTTTTTCAAAAATTCATTTATATAACGTTCGACTGCAGGTTGTCCTTCAGTCAATATTTGATGACTTAAACTTTGAGCGGCACTGTATCCTGTCGCATATTGATAAACGTAGTAGTTCATATAGAAATGTGGAATACGTGACCACTCTTTACTAATGTTTTCGTCTGTTTCAACAGTGTCTCCAAAATATTGACGATTTAATTTGGCGTATTCGTCATTCATGCGTGTCGCTGTTAGTGGTTCTCCTGCTTCTTCAATTTGGTGAATTTTATGTTCAAACTCTGCAAACATCGTTTGACGGAATAATGTTGCACGGAAACGTTCTAATTCTTGATTTAAGAGTAATAAACGTCGCTTATCATCCAAGTGCTTATCCATATAATGACTTAACAATGCTTCATTACATGTAGATGCGACTTCCGCTACAAAGATGGTATAGTCACTTTGATTAGAAGGTTGGTTTTTACGGCTAAAGTAACTATGCGCAGAATGACCAAATTCATGAACAAGCGTATATAAATCAGAAACAGTATTAGACCAGTTCAATAAAATGAATGGGTTCGTTTTGTGAGCCCCTGATGAATATCCACCTGAACGTTTACCTTTATTTTCATAAACATCCACCCATCGATTTTGTAAACCTTCTTTGACGACATTGAGATACTCTTCACTCATTGGTTCTAGGCCTTTTAACATCCATTCCACTGCTTCATCATATGGCATGTCAAATTGAATATCTTTCACCATAGGTGTATACATATCGTACATTTTCAAGTCATCTATACCGAGTAGTGTTTTACGAAGTTTCGTATATCGATGTAATAGTGGTAAATATTTATGTACTGTTTTAACAAGGTTGTCATACACTTCTTCAGGAATGTGCGTGCGACTTAAAGCTTGCTCACGCGCTGTTTTATAATGATGTGCACGCGCATTAAACACGTGTTTTTTAACTTCCCCAGCAAGCGTTGCACCTAATGTGTTATTGTATGCACCGTATGCTTTGTATACATTGTTGTAAGCCGATTCACGTAATACACGATCATCAGATTCTAAATATTTAATAAATGTTCCTTGTGTTAAAGGGTGTTTCTGTCCATCTTTATCTGTAACATCTTCAAATGTTAAATCTGCATTATCGAACATACTAAACACATTGCTTGGTGTTGATAGTGCGTCTTGAGCTTCTGTTAGCAGTTTCTCTTTATCTGCATCTAATACATGTGGACGTTGTTCGTTAATTAATTTTAAATCGAACTCAAAGCGCTTTAATCCTTCATGCGATGAAATAAACGATTGTAATCGTGCTTCTTCAATTTGGAGTAGCTCTGGAACTAAAAAACTCCATGCCGAACTAAGTTTTATAGCCAATTGATGTGCACGCGCTTCAAAACCAGTATATTTATCATTCGCTGTATCTTGATCTTGTTTTAAATGCGCATAAACATAAACTTCTTCAAGCTCTGTTTCAATTTCATCTTCTAAACGTAGTGCTTCGTAAAGCGTTTCAGCATCATCACCCAAGTGACCTTTAAAAGCTTCTTCTTTACCAAGGTAACCTTCGACTTTTTTAAAGGCCGCTTCCCATGCTTCATCACTTTCAAAAATCGTAGTTAAATCCCAAGTATATTCCGGGTGTTGTTGTTCTTGTTCTGAACGTGTAAGTTGTTGTGTCATCGTTTTTTCCTCCTCTAAAGATGATATTACTGTTATTTTCTCATTTTTAAATTCAGATTGCACTTTTAAACTATGTTACATTCAATATTTTTAAATATGCATGAATCATCATATTCATTTTATGCACATAATCGACCTTTTTTTCTGCAAAATACCGCGGCTTTAAACACTGCTTAACAGAAATATGAGGAATGACACCTTTGTTTAACGCTTTTAATACCGTTAATTGCCATAGTATCGGATTGGTCACAAAATAGATTTGTTCTGGAAAAACAAACCCGGTTAATTTGATCACTTGGTCATCAGTCAGCTGTAATTGATACATTAAAGAGAGATGTGGTTCAAGTACGCTATGTTTCATTCGACATTGTGCAATAAAAGCCTCTATATGGGATCTAGATAGCTTCCTGACGACTGTAGGTGTACATGTATTGTTTACTCGTGTAAACCAATCTTTAACGTTGACGTACTGTTGTACCCCTATAAAACGATTTGCTTTTACAGGTATAAGTTGGGACAATTCAATAATCTTCGTCCCATCTTGACTAAGACAATATAATGTGTGCGTGTCAGGATGTATTACCGATTGATGACGTTGTAACAGTTCGTACATTCCATATTTGAACTTAGGTAATTCTGTTAACCAAATGACGTGATAGCCGAGTTGTGATAACTTTTCAGTCCTTTTTTGAAGTGTATTGATGTTAATCGGACTTAATTGAATTTCAATGGCCCATCGTCCTACAGTTAAATCGGGAATTTGACGGATCTCCTCAATATACAGTTCTAACTGAACGTCATGGTACCATTGTTTTAGCAATGTATAAAGTTGCTGTTTCATTGTATGATGATGTATGGATTCACCACTGTGATGATACAGATGGAATGGCTTTTTGTGATGAGCAAAATGTGGAACCATCTTTACCCCTTTCTTTAAAATAAGTTGCGCTTTGCATATTGGACAAAAATATTGATTTTGTTTAGACGCATCACATGCATGGATTTGTTTGTTAAAAAGATCCATCGCAGTTAACATGAACATCACCTCATGGTTATACTCGCAAAACAACAACCAATTACTTTTAAAATTTCACTTTGAGTAAACACTAAGATTAAGTAGTGTGATGGAGTCAGATAATACAATCATTTCCATGCAATAAAAAAACGCCCATATTTCTATGGGCGC
>NZ_JAANBJ010000011.1:0-16282 GCF_011394325.1 Staphylococcus sp. 11007852
AAGATTAATCCACAGTAGCTCAGTGGTAGAGCTATCGGCTGTTAACCGATCGGTCGTAGGTTCGAGTCCTACCTGTGGAGCCATGGCCCCTTGGTCAAGCGGTTAAGACACCGCCCTTTCACGGCGGTAACACGGGTTCGAGTCCCGTAGGGGTCATTCATAGATGGAGAATTAGCTCAGCTGGGAGAGCATCTGCCTTACAAGCAGAGGGTCGGCGGTTCGAACCCGTCATTCTCCACCATTTTATGAAAAGCATATCTGGAGGGGTAGCGAAGTGGCTAAACGCGGCGGACTGTAAATCCGCTCCTTCGGGTTCGGCAGTTCGAATCTGCCCCCCTCCACCATTGATGGGCTATAGCCAAGCGGTAAGGCAACGGACTTTGACTCCGTCACTCGCTGGTTCGAATCCAGCTAGCCCAGCCATAAGAGCCATTAGCTCAGTTGGTAGAGCATCTGACTTTTAATCAGAGGGTCAGAGGTTCGAATCCTCTATGGCTCACTTACTGACCTTATCTTTGGATAAGGTCTTTTTTTATTCTATATTGTTTTAACGGTTAGTGATGAGTCTCGCTGACCGTTTTTTAATGTAGTCAACTGCAATCTACTATAGTGAGTGCATTGTGCACGAACTCCAAACATGAGAACTACTATTATTTATTATTTAATAAAAAAGTAATGTGTATAAAAAGACGCATTTTTATGCATAAATCATAGTATGGTAAGTAAATGTATCGATAATCATTCATTTTACTTAATATCAATAAATAGAAGGACCGTATGATTCCTATACTGGCGCTTGATTAAGCATATATGAAGCTTTATGATGAGCATAAGGTTGTATGCATCGACATAGGGGATGATGTGATACAATCAATAATTCGAAGGGGTCATACGTATGAATAAAACGATAGAAATTATTGGTGCACCTACGACTTTTGGTCAAAAAAAACTAGGTGTCAATTTCGGTCCTGATGCAATTCGATATGCAGGTGCCGTTGCGCGGTTAAAACGTATTGGTCATACTGTCATTGATAGCGGTAATGTTGATACACCACAAGTAGACTTAGAGAAGTTTCATTCAAAACAACAGGGTTTACAAAATTATGATGAGATCTTGACGTTCTCAGAAACTCTTAAGAATAAAGTCTCTGAGAGTATTGAAAATAATCATTTTCCAGTTATTCTCGGTGGCGACCATTCATTAGCAATTGGTTCAATTTCTGGAGTCAGTGAACATTATAAAGAATTAGGTATTATTTGGTATGATGCACATGGTGATTTAAACCTTCCTGAGGAGTCACCTTCTGGTAATGTCCATGGTATGCCACTTCGTGTATTAGCAGGAGAAGGAGAAGAGGCATTAGTGCAACTTGGAGGATTTGCACCTAAAGTAAAACCTGAAAATATTGTATTAATTGGAATGCGTGATTTAGACTTTGGCGAACGTGAGTATATTAAAAAACATCAAATTAAAACGTACACGATGGCAGAAGTTGATGAAATGGGAATCAAAAAGGTCATTAGTGAAACGATTGATTATTTAAAAGATCGTACTGATGGCGTTCATTTATCTTTAGATGTTGATGCATTAGACCCAGAGGAAACGCCAGGTACTGGGACAAAAGTGTTAGGAGGTCTTACGTATAGAGAAAGTCACTTTGCACTAGAACAACTACAAAAATCAGGTCTTATTACTTCAATGGATCTTGTCGAAGTAAATCCTTTACTAGATGTAGGTAATAAAACTGCAGAACAAGCCGTCGCTTTATTAGGCTCGTTCTTTGGAGAGAGTTTGCTATAGACATATAAAAAGGTGAATTGGAATCATGAGGGGTTAAGCTAACAAGGTTAACCCCTCATGATTTTTATATAGAAATTTGATGGAACATAATATTGGTATATGACAGTGGCTAGTTTGCTTGGTATAATATGGGATATGGGAATAGATTACCGGAGGAGATGCTATGCAAATTTCTAACCTCTTTCAAAACTTAAGTACGCTTGAGGTCATCACTGGTATTCTAGATTTATTAATTGTATGGTATGTCATTTATCTACTTATCACTGTTTTTAAAGGAACGAAAGCAATTCAGTTGTTAAAGGGAATTTTATTTATATTAGTAGGTAAAGGTATCAGTGAATATTTACAGTTAACGACGACTTCAAGACTATTTGATTTAGTCATGCAATGGGGATTCCTTGCAATTATTGTTATTTTTCAACCTGAGATTAGACGTGCGTTAGAACAACTTGGAAGAGGGAGTTTGTTCAAACGTTATGCGATGACATCTTCAGTAGAAGTGCCTAAGCTTGTTGAATCAGTTTCTAAATCTGTTCAATACATGGCAAAACGACGTATTGGCGCTTTAATTGTTTTTGAAAAAGAGACCGGATTACAAGATTACATAGAAACAGGTATTCCGATGCACTCAGATATTTCACAAGAGTTATTGATTAACGTGTTTATTCCTAATACACCGTTACATGATGGTGCGATGATTATTCAAGGAGATAAAATTGCGACAGCAGCAAGTTATTTACCTTTATCAGATAGCCCTAAAATTGCGAAAAGTTTAGGAACTAGACATCGTGCTGCGGTAGGTATTTCTGAAGTTTCAGATGCTTTTACAGTAATCGTATCTGAAGAAACAGGATCAATCTCTGTCACATTTGATGGGAAATTACGTAAAGATATCTCTATTGAAGCTTTTGAGGAACTTTTAACTGAACATTGGTTTGGATCACATTTTACGAAGAAGGGCGTGAATTAAATGTTTGAATCTAAATGGGGACTACGTTTTTTTGCATTTATCCTCGCGCTATTGCTTTTTCTTTCTGTGAATAATGTGTTTGGTGAATCTTTTAGTACAGATCGTATTTCGAATGATGGTAATAAAACGATAAAAAATGTACCTGTTGAAGTCATTAATAATAATAAAAATTTATACGTATCAGGGGCTCCGGACAGTGTAGATGTTGAATTGAGTGGGCCACAGTCTAAAATTTTGCAAGCCCAAAAAATTGAGGATTATAAAGTGACATTAGATGTTTCAGATGCGAGTCCAGGTGAACATTCGGTTGACTTTCAAGTGCGCGGTTTAGATAAAGATATCAATTATCGTGTCTATCCGAAAGAAGCATCGCTTTCAATTGAAAAGAAAGAAAGTAGAATGATCACAGTTGAACCTAACACAAGTCCATATGCTGTGGATCCGAATTATAAAATTAAAGATGAATCGGTGTCACCTAGAACTGTTAAAGTTGTGGGTGGTAAAGAACAACTTGATAGAATCGCTTTTGCAAAAGCAAGTTACACCAATGATAATGGCATCTCCGAAAAAACAACTGCTCAAGCAAAAGTAGCTGTATTTGATAAAAATATGAATAAATTAGATGTTCAGATTGTGCCTTCTTCAGTAGATTTGACGGTCGATGTGGAACCCTATCATAAAAAAGTAAAAGTTAAAGTTATACGAAAAGGAAATCCACAAGACGGTACAACGATTTCTGGTGTGAGTCTTAATAAAGATACCATAGAAATATATGGCAATCGTAAAGACCTCGAAGACATTGAAGATATCACTGCACATGTGGACGTTAATGGTGTTTCAGAAACGACAAATAGGGAAGTTAAACTAGACTTACCACCTGGTGTAACACATGCAAAACCTTCTACGGTGGAAGCGAATATTAAAGTAAATTAACGATGAGATAAAAGGAGAAATGAAATATGGGTAAATACTTTGGTACAGACGGTGTAAGAGGTGTTGCCAACCAAGAGTTAACTCCAGAACTTGCATTTAAATTAGGACGATATGGAGGTTATGTTTTAGCGCATAATCAACATAAAGACCATCCACGTGTACTTGTAGGTAAAGATACACGTGTATCAGGCGAAATGCTTGAAAATGCATTAATTGCAGGTCTCGTATCAATAGGCGCTGAAGTTATGCGCTTAGGTGTCATTTCGACACCAGGTGTAGCCTATTTAACAAGAGAAATGGGAGCAGAATTAGGTGTTATGATTTCTGCATCTCATAATCCAGTTGCAGATAATGGGATTAAATTTTTTGGCTCCGACGGATTTAAATTATCGGATGAACAAGAAAATGAAATAGAATCACTTTTAGATCAAGATCACCCTGATTTACCAAGACCTACAGGGAATCAAATCGTGCATACTTCAGATTATTTTGAAGGAGCACAAAAGTATTTAAGCTATTTAAAGTCTACTGTAGATGTGAACCTAGAAGGTCTTAAGATTGCACTCGATGGTGCACATGGTTCTACGGCTTCATTAGCACCATTTCTATTTGGTGATTTAGAAGCAGACACTGTTACGATGGGTTGTAACCCAGATGGCTATAATATTAACGATGGTGTAGGTTCCACACATCCTGAAGCTTTAGCTGAAAAAGTGCGTGAGACTGAAGCAGACTTTGGTTTAGCATTTGATGGTGATGGGGACCGTTTAATTGCGGTTGATGAATATGGTAACATTGTTGACGGTGATCAAATCATGTTTATAATTGGTCAAGAAATGGCCAAAAATCATGAATTAAATGATAACATGATTGTTTCTACAGTAATGAGTAACTTAGGCTTTTACAAAGCTTTAGAAAATGAAGGCATTGCCTCTAATAAGACAAAAGTTGGCGACCGTTACGTTGTTGAGGAAATGCGTCGTGGTAATTATAATCTAGGCGGAGAACAGTCTGGTCATATCGTAATGATGGATTACAACACGACTGGTGACGGTCTTTTAACAGGGATACAATTAGCTGCAGTTGTGAAACGTTCAGGTAAATCTTTAAGTGAACTTGCAGCACAAATGAAAAAATATCCACAATCACTCGTCAACGTGCGTGTTTCTGATAAACATGGTGTTGAGCAAAATGCCGATGTTAAAGCAGTCATGCAAGAGGTTGAAAGTGAAATGAATGGTGAAGGTCGTATTTTAGTGCGTCCTTCTGGTACAGAACCACTTGTTCGTGTAATGGTTGAAGCTAAAACAGATGAAGATGCCGAACGTTTTGCTAAGACGATTGCCGATGTAGTTGAAGCGAAAATGGGATTATAACATAAAACCAGTGAACATGACCTTGTTCACTGGTTTTATTTAAAATGTACATTTATTTACCAAATCATTTATTAGGATTGACACTTAATTATTTCTTAAAGGAATTTTAAAAGTAGACCAACAATTATTTGCATTGCATCAAGATTAAAGTGTAAAATAAGTTATATTGTTTAGGAAGGAGGATAGAGGGTACAACAATAAAAGCGCCAGCACAAGTTAATGATTTAACGAAACGCAATATCTTAATAACAGAAGGTAATTGCGGTTAGTGACTGACTTGTAGACGAGGAGGATAGTGATCGAATTAGTTCGGCGGATGCTATCCCGGATGTGGCTCATTCGTTAGCTTATTAATTAAATCGAAAAGGTGACTTTTTGGACAAAGTTAATAAGATCGCCAATTATATGCTTTAAAAATAGTAATAGAAAAACGATGCTTTTATTCAATGATTAAGTCTCATCATTAAAGCAGAATGATGACCTTAACCATTGATATGTCTAAGCACCGTTATTTCAATGTGGAGGAAAATAATTATGTGCGGAATTGTAGGTTATATTGGATCGCAAAATGCGAAAGAAATTTTATTACGAGGACTTGAAAAATTAGAATATCGTGGTTACGACTCAGCAGGTATCGCAACACGTGATAGCGAAGGTGTGACGGTAACGAAAGCACAAGGTCGTATCGCAGAATTACGTAAAGAAGCTGAAAAAGCTGGTGACGGGGCAACAGGTATTGGTCATACACGTTGGGCGACACACGGTGTGCCTAGCTATGAAAATTCACACCCACACCAGTCTTCAAGTGAACGTTTTACACTTGTTCATAATGGTGTTATTGAGAATTATGAAGAGTTAAAACAACAATACATTCCCAATGTTGATTTAAAATCAGATACAGATACTGAAGTCATTGTTCAGCTTGTTGAGCATTTTTCTAATGAAGGTTTATCAACTGAAGATGCATTTACGAAAGTAATTAGTTTATTACACGGATCTTACGCACTGGGCTTATTAGATAGTGAAGATGCTGATACAATTTATGTGGCTAAAAACAAATCACCTTTACTTGTTGGTATAGGTAATGATTTTAATGTCATTGCTTCAGACGCATTGGCGATGATTCAAGTTACTAGTGAATATAAGGAATTAAAAGACCAAGAAATCGTACTTGTACAACGTAATCATGTTGTAATTAAAGATTTAGAAGGTAATAAAATCGAACGTGAGAGCTATACTGCTGAAATTGATGCCTCAGATGCTGAAAAAGGTGTATACAGCCATTACATGTTGAAAGAAATTCATGAGCAACCAGCTGTAATGCGTCGTATTATCCAAGAGTATCAAGATGAGCAAGGTAACTTGAAAATTGACCCGAAAATCATTAAAGATGTCCAAGCTGCGGACAGAATTTATATTATTGCGGCTGGTACAAGTTATCACGCAGGTTTAGTAGGTAAAGAGTTTATTGAAAAATGGGCAGGCGTACCTACAGAAGTTCATGTTTCATCAGAATTTGTTTATAATATGCCTTTACTATCAGAGAATCCATTATTTATTTATATCTCACAATCTGGAGAAACAGCAGATAGTCGCGCAGTTTTAGTAGAAACGACGAAACTTGGGTATAAATCATTAACGATTACGAATGTTGCAGGTTCAACATTATCTCGCGAAGCTGACCACACGTTATTATTACATGCTGGTCCAGAGATTGCGGTTGCCTCAACAAAAGCGTATACGGCTCAAATCGCTGTATTATCTATTCTTTCTCAAGTTGTTGCGAAAGAACATGGTCGTGAAGCGGATATTGATTTATTACGCGAACTAGCGAAAGTGACTACAGCTATTGAAACTATCGTAGATGACGCACCTAAAATGGAGCAAATTGCGACAGATTTCTTAGAAACAACGCGCAATGCATTCTTCATTGGTCGTACAGTTGACTACAATGTAAGTCTTGAAGGTGCATTAAAATTAAAAGAAATTTCTTACATTCAAGCAGAAGGATTTGCAGGTGGGGAATTAAAACATGGAACGATTGCGTTAATTGAAGATGGTACACCAGTTATCGCATTAGCTACGCAAGAAGGTGTTAACCTATCTATTCGTGGTAATGTAAAAGAGGTTGTAGCACGTGGTGCACATCCATGTATTATTTCAATGGAAGGCCTTGAAAAAGAAGGGGATACGTATGTCATCCCTCGTGTACATGACTTACTTACACCGTTAGTATCTGTTGTAACGTTACAACTTATTTCTTATTATGCGGCATTACACCGTGATTTAGATGTGGATAAACCACGTAATTTAGCAAAATCAGTTACAGTTGAATAATACGCTTTAACCCATGAAGACGGCGTTCAGCCGTCTTTTTTATATGCAAAATGCCATGGATTTTGGTACGATGAGTGTAATATGTTAAATAAGGTGTGATGCCAATGTTAATTTCATTAAATCAAGTTTCGAAAAAAATAGAAGGTCGAGAGATTTTAAAACACATTGACTGGCAAGTGAATCGTGGTGAGCATTGGCTCGTTTATGGACTGAATGGTGCAGGTAAAACAACATTGCTTAACATTATTAACGCGTATGAATTTGCATCGAGTGGGAATGTCAACCTTTTCGGACATCAGCCAGGTGAAGATGGTTATTCGGCACATGAGATTAGAACACAAATGGGCTATATTTCTTGTGAACTTTCGGCAAAATTTGACCCTAATGAGCTCGTACGGGATGTGGTACATAGTGGTATACCACAAACAATAGGTTTATACTTTACACCAACTCAAGATCAAATGACTATAGCGAAACGTCTCTTAGAACAACTTAATATTTCAGAATTTGAAACACAACCACTTGGGAAACTTTCCTCAGGTGAACAACAACGTGTGTTGTTGGCGCGTGCAATCATTAACCAGCCCAAAGTTTTAGTGTTAGATGAACCTACAAATGGGCTTGATTTTGTTGGGCGTGAACAATTTATAGATACATTAAAGCGTATGTTTTACCATTATCCAGAAACAGCAATGATTTATGTCACACATTTTATTGAAGAAATTTCTTCAAATATTTCACATGCGTTATTGTTAAAAGAGGGTGAAATCCATGCTAAAGGTGACATTGATGACGTCATAAATGGCCATCACCTTTCAAAACTATTCAATATGCCTGTCAAAGTATATCATCACCACCAACGTTATCAAATTGTACGTTTATAATGTTTTGGATTGATAACATTGATTCGTTTTACTAAACATGACACAATATAGATAACATCGGATTGAAAGGAAAGTATGTATGAAAAAGGTTAAAGCTATATTTTTAGACATGGATGGCACACTTTTACATGAAAATAATCGTGCTAGTAAAACTACTGCTGACGTGATTTCAAAACTTCGGGTAGCGGGGTATCGTGTGTTTCTAGCCACGGGTCGTGCGTATGAAGAAATTCATATGTTAATACCTGAAGGCTTAAAATTTGATGGTATTATTTCATCTAATGGCACACTTGGACATATCAATGATAAAGTGTTATTTGAACATGATTTGAGTGAAGCGGCAGTTAAATCTATTGTAGATGTCGCTAAGAAAGCTGGAATTTATTATGAAGTGTTTCCATTTAATGAACCACGTTTTGCGCTTACTGAAGATCAGACTTGGATGTTAAACATGGTTCAAGGTGGTAAGCCACAGCAAGTTGCGGAAAGTGAATGGTTGTCACGTCATGAAGCCATAAAAGGCAAGTTAACATGGAGGCATGAGATACCACAAGGATTAGCATACTCGAAAATTTATCTTTTTCATCCCGAGCTTCAAACGATTGAAGCGTTTAGAAACGAAATGTATCAACAACAAGATAGGCTTAAAATAGAAGTATCGAATTCGACACATAATAATGTTGAGACGATGAAATATGGCATTAATAAGGGTACGGGAATTAAAGAAATGTGTGAGCATTACAATATCGACATTGGGCATACGTTGGTAATGGGAGATAGTGATAATGATCGTACAATGTTTGAAGTGGGAGCTTATACCGTAGCAATGAAGAATGCGAAACCTCACATTAAATCCCTGACACAATATGAAACAGAATTTGATAACAATGAGGATGGCGCCGCATTGTTTCTAGAAAAATATTTATTATAATTGAATAGACGAATCATCATTAAATAAGCCTTCAATATTCATATGATCTGAATATTGAAGGCTGTTACATTTAGTTTATGCTTCTTTTTTACCAAAATTCATAAAATATTGGACTGCAGTACCTGCAATGACAAAGTAGAATATGAAGCGTATTAAAGCAAAAATGATTGAAATAACGCCATTTACGAATTGAATCATGTCATATGATAATTGTTCAATTAAAAAGCGTTGTAAGATTTGTGTAGGGATAGATAAAAGTAATACCAGTAAATTAATGATTATAATTCCGATAAAGAATTTAAGAAATGTCTTTTGCTTATTAAAAATAGTCTTCCAACCTAATTTAATAATTTCACCAATTTTGCGTTGAGGGTCTTCAACAAAAGCAGTCGTCATATTAATGATGAAGATAAATCCAAACAAAGGTACAATACTTAAAAGAAGTGAAATAATTAATTTAACAATCATAATTAACGTAAAATTAGGGTCAGATATATCAAGTGTAGATATAATCTTTTCAGTGATTATATTTAACAACTGTTCAAATAAACCATTTGCCACAATGATTAGGAAAATGGTTAAAAGTACAAAAACTCCTATTATAACAGCTTTTAACCATCTTCCACCAGTGAATGTTTTAAAAATATCCGTGATTTTAAGGCGTTTTTCTGATTGTAAAACGTTGTAAAAGGTACGGATTGACCCAGTTAAAAGTGGATACATTAAAAAGATGAAGAGTAAGCTTCCAAGTACTATGAATGCGATAACAAGAAAAATGATACTATTAATATCTATTTGACCCATCATTGCGGACATATAGAAGCTTTGCAATAAAACTAAAAATGGGACCACTATCAAAGATGCAATTAATGCAAGTATAATAAAGTTTACAAAATTAGCTAATAAAAGTGTTCCTCTTTGAGATTTAGAATTGTGCCAGAATTTTTTTGTGAATGTAAACAACGTATAGCACTCCTTTCAATACTTTACACAATATCAAAATATATTGATTTTGAAAATCAATACGGTATGTATAGTTTATTTTTATTGTAAACTAATTTTTTCCATGTGGATATCTTTTTTTAATAATTATGAACATCATTCCATTCCAAGGTAGCATATAATTTCATGAGCGTGAAAGCTTGTAATTTGTTAAAATAAACATGAGGTGAGATGGGGGATGAAGATTTCAAGCCAAAAGATTTACGAGCAAATAGCAAATGACTTAATTGAACAAATTGACGAAGGAAAGTTACAAGAAGGTGAACGCCTTCCTTCGATTCAAGCACTCTCAAAAACATATGGTGTCAGTAATGCGTCTATGAGAGAAGCGCTCAATGCATTAAGAATGATTGGTCTTATTGAAATCAAACATGGGTATGGCACGTTTGTGAAACAAAAACATCCGTTGTTATTTGATTTTAGTAATCAAACATTGACGCAAAAGCGCGTTAAAGATATTTTAGAGCTACGTGAAGCCGTTGAAGTTAAAACTGCGAGTTTAGCTTCACTACGACGAACAGATGCTGATTTAAAAGAAATGCAAGATGCTTTAAGTGAAATGGCACGTGCAATTAAGAATGATACGTCAGGAGAAGTTGCGGATTTAAAATTTCATCTTGCAATCGCACGTGCATCTGATAACCAATATTTATATGAACTTTTGAATAATATTGCTGATAAAATTCAACAAACGATGAAGGGGACACGTCATATATATCTGTATAGTCGTCAAAAGCGCATGGAAAAACTCTTTAATGAACATACCGCTATCTTTGAAGCGATTACACAGCAGAATGAAACGTTAGCAGCACAAAAAATGATTGATCATTTACAAGAAGTACGTCAAACATTAGTTGAAAATTTTATCGTTGAATAACAAAAATAATAACAGTGTGCTAAGGAGAAAAAGTGAGAGATTCATTTTCTGTGAGATACATAGGCACGCTGTTTTTAATTGTGATACAATCACTTTATAACTAAGCTTGTTATTAATGGAAGATACATAGAAAATTACATATAAGAATGCGAGGTGGTATCCCCATGCCTTTAATATTAAAACCTGTTTTCCAAGAACGTCTTTGGGGAGGCACAAACTTAACACAATTTGGTTATGAATTACCTAGCGATCATATAGGTGAAGTGTGGGGAATTTCTGCACATCCTCATGGTGCAAATGAAATTTTAAATGGACCATTTAAAGGGATGACATTAGATGATGTTTGGGCTGAGCAACCAAAATTGTTTGGTGAATTTCCTACAAAAAAGTTCCCGTTATTAACTAAAATATTAGATGCCACTCAAAAACTATCCGTGCAAGTGCATCCAGATGATACATTCGCATATGAAAACGAAAATGGCGAGTATGGTAAAACGGAATGTTGGTATATTTTAGATGCAAAACCAGGTGCTGAAATCATTTATGGGACGCATGCGCAAACTAAAGAGGAATTAGAAATGTTGCTTGATGCGCGACGCTTTAACGATCTATTTAAACGTGTGCCAGTACAAACGGGTGATTTCTTTTTTGTACCAGCAGGAACGGTTCACGGTATTGGTGAAGGTATTATGATATTGGAGACGCAACAATCTTCAGATACAACATACCGTATTTATGATTATGATCGACGTGATCATCAAGGGCAGTTAAGACCGCTTCATATTGAAAAGAGTAAGGCTGTTATTCGATATGGTGACGACAGTCCCAACGTTTTACCAACGGTCGAGGTCATCGAGACGCACAAACGTACAACATTTGTACAAAATCATTTCTTTACAGTTGTGAAATGGGAAATTGATGGAACCTTAAACTATATGAAACCACGTGAGTTTGTTTTAGTGTCAGTGTTAGACGGTCAAGGGGATCTCATCACTGATGGTGAAATTTATCCTATAGAAAAAGGCAATCATTTTATTTTAACAGCTGAGGATTTGGATAATGTATTTGAAGGACAGTTGACACTTATGATTAGCTATGTATAAGGTGGTGCAACTTAAATGAAAATAGGATTGTACATTGCTTTAATATGTGGATTCATTTCGGGTGCAACAATATTTTTTAATGTGCCATTATTTCCATCGTATATATTTCCAGTCATTATAGGATTAATCGGCATTATCGCGACACTATGGACACTGCCTAATCCTGAAATGAGTGGCATGCTCAAATTAGGTGGCATAATGGTGAATGTATTTCCTGTCATCGTCGGAATTGTGACGTTAATACAGTCATTACATTAAAAATGATGAACGTAAAAAAATAAATGGAGGAGAACACGATCACCATGACAGCAGAAACGAATTATTTTTGGCTAAATTGTGGATATAATCGTTGGAATCATCACGAACCATTAGTAGGTCAAACCGCTGTATTTGAATCAGGCGCGCAATTTAACCCATCTCAAGGGTATCGTGCGTTTAAACAAGCCAAAGTCGGTGACAAAGTCATATTTTATCAAGTACAAACGGATGCAGGTTTACTTGGATGGGGTGAAATTACGAATGTTATCACAGGTGCGCAAAATAAAATTCATGTTCAATTCAAGTTTAATGAGACATTTAAACCATTGACTACGGAGTATTTAAAACGAAGTGAAACATTAGAATTTCGAATTAGTAATATGAAAGAAACTTTATTTAATAAGATTTCATATGATGAATTTGAATTAATTAAAGGTCTTGGTACAGGGGATGTCAGTATTCCACGCTACTTCTATATGGCTGAAACGACATCTTTTGAACCTGATGAGACTTATGTGATTTATACACATAATGTTAACGGTATTAAACGTAATGGCTATCATAATTACACGCAACTAGAAGTTGGAGACCAGATTGTCATTTATAATCGTTATAGTAATCAATCCGTCATTGGTCGTGCAGAAGTTTCTCATCACATTCATACACGTCCGCCTGAAGCTGGACGTACAAATAGTACGGCTATTGAGATTCGATATATTGAAGATATTCAACCTGTAAGTTTAACAACTTTAAATAAACATCCTAAGCTGAAGAACTTATATTTTCTTCAAGAGAATGCGAAACAAGCGATTGCCGGACTGACACCGACCCAATTTGAAGCCATTATGGAAATGAGTAAAAATGGTGGTATGAAAGGTCAGTTCGAAACAGTAGGTCAAATGACAAATGAAGGTACGAGTGATGACATTAAACCATTTATACTTTTATTAGCTAACGACAAAGCAGAAGGGTTAAAGGCTGCGCAGTCATTAGTTGAAAAAGCAAATGCGACACCTGTGATGACAACAGGTCATCCTGACTTTTCAGAAGAAATGTTATACGGTCGTTATTTACCTAACGAGACAGGGGCAATGTATTATCGTGAAGGATTTATTACGGAATTAATGCCTAAATCGGACCGTCATTATCTTGTAATTGATCAATTTGAACGTATTGATCCGGACATCTTCCAAATGTTTATTAACGTTTTAGAAGGTTATGAAATGACATTACCAAGATATCATAGAGATGGAAGTATGGTTAAATGGAGTTTAAATAAAGACTCTTATTACTACTTTAATCCGAACTGGCATATTGTCGGTGTGACATATTTAACGCCACAAGAGGTCAAAGAACATTATTCTGAGCAATTTTTAAAATATGCACGCATTATTCAAGTGAAACACTCCACATAATCGTTAAGAATAGGAAAGCAATTTTAAAGTGACTGGCTAACTAATATATATACGGTGTTTCACACCTAAGTGATAGCTTCAAAGTTCATGTTGTAATGAATTTTGAAGCTTTTTTATACAAATTAGGCGGTGATGTATAGCGCTTTGAGACGAAAGTGCATGTATAAACCTACCTTATGTCCTTACGTTCAATTTAATTCTTTTTTAATATTAAAGGGAAACCTATAAGTATCTGTAATCATTATGATTTGAATTTTTATACTTAAACGCCTTGAAGCGCTTCACAGAAAATAGTATGATATGCGTGAACGTTTTCAATTTTCAGATAACATCAACATAGGGGAGAGGGATTTAAATGAATAAGGAAACTCAAAAAAGGCCGATTAACGTCTGGTTTGCGTTATTAACGCTCGTAGCAATGATTGGGGCGATGTTATATACGGTGGTTAAGCTAGAACAAGCCCCACATATTCCATTGCTAATCGGCACATGTGTAGCGATTATTATTACGATGTGTCACGGTTATAAATGGGAAGAAGTCGAAGAGATGATGTATAAGGGGATTCGTCACGCGCTTCCAGCAGTTGTTATTATCATGTTAGTAGGACTTATCATTGGAGCGTGGATCGGTAGTGGTATTGTCGCTGCGATGATTTATTACGGTTTAAAATTAATATCACCTACATACTTTTTATCTGTCGTGTGTATTATTTGTGGCATTGTGGCATTAGCTATTGGTAGTAGTTGGTCTACTATGGCTACTGTAGGTGTTGCATCAATGGGAATAGGGATTAGTATGGGTTTATCACCAGGCATGGTTGCGGGTGCAGTGATTTCTGGTGCGTATTTTGGTGATAAAATGAGCCCTCTTTCAGATACAACAAATTTAGCATCTGGACTTACTAATGTCGACTTATTTGAACACATTCGCCATATGTTTTATACGACAATACCTGGCTTAATCATTAGTCTTATCGTGTTTTTTATTTTGGGACAAATGTATGGAAGTGATCATTTAAATCAAGGTCGCATTGATAATATTATGAATGCGATAGACAATGCATTTATTATTTCACCTTGGTTGCTTGTAGTGCCACTAATAGTCATTATTATTGTTGCTTTAAAAGTGCCGGCATTACCTGCGATTGTAGTCGGTATCATTCTAGGTTTTTTTGTACAAATTTTTGTACAAGGTGATTCTATGGTGACTGCGGTTACAGCATTACAAACTGGTTATGAAATCGATTCAGGCAACAAAACAATTGATGAGTTATTCAACCGTGGTGGTTTAGAATCCATGTTCTATACGATATCATTAACACTTGTCGCCATGACATTTGGTGGTTTATTAGAGTACTCAGGTATGTTAAAAGCTTTAATTAGCGTAATTTTAAAAGTCGCTAAAAACACGGGGTCATTGATCGCTTCGGTAATTGTTTCTTGTTTTGGCACAAACCTTACATGTTCAGAACAATACATCTCAATTATCGTTCCGTCACGCATGTATGTTTCCACATTTATCGATAAAGGATTACACCCTAAAAATCTTTCGCGTGCACTAGAAGACGGTGGGACACTCACATCTGTTTTTGTTCCTTGGAATACGTGTGGCGTCTTTATCGCTTCAACGTTAAGTGTGTCTGTTGTTGAGTATGCACCATTTGCTATATTAAATTTTATCGTTCCAATCATTTCGATTCTATATGGATTTATTGGCTTTAAAATTATTAAATTATCTAAAGATGAACAAGCCTATTTTAAACAGCAAGAATCGCTAGCATAAATATAACTTAACGTAAGCTTAAGATTAATATACATAGAGGCGTTTTGTTTTTAAAACTGATTCAATGACTTTACAATTAAATATATAAATAGTCCATTGAGGGGGGATACAAGTGCCTATCGTATATTATGATGATCGTTGTATTTATTGTTACAATTATGTCATTTGGTTAATTCGACATGGTTTACCGAGAAATTATCAATTTGTGCCATTAAAAAGCGAGGCTGGTGAACAGCTACAACAAGTGCATCCAGAAGTGTTAAGCTATAATAGTGTGATTTTACAAGAAGGATCATCCTTGTATTTTCAATCTACAGCAATTATCAAACTTATTTATCAATTAAAACAATTTAAATGGTTAGCCCTGAGCGTTTGGCTGATTCCAAAGCCAATTCGTAATTTCGGTTACCATCTATTCGCTGAAAATCGTAACCATATGTGGCGAACGACTTGGGCTAAAGTTCGTGAGTCTGAAAGAAGCTATTTTATTGGTGAACAATATGTCGATGTGAAAGGGCTAGCCAAGCATTCAAATTAAAATGTAAAAGCACCGCGCGTGTATAATAAGTTGAATGCTAAACGTATAAGGATAAAAATAATAGCCTTCAAAGT
>NZ_JAANBJ010000012.1:0-98667 GCF_011394325.1 Staphylococcus sp. 11007852
AATAAGAGGCGACAATGTTCTTTAAACGAACATTGTCGCCTCTATCGGTTTATAGATTCTATACGTGTTATATTATGAAACACTACTTACTTATTCTGCTTGTTCAACTTCAATCAGAAGGTCTCCTGTTTCAATGCCATCATTCGGAAATACATGAATTTTTTTCACTATACCTTTAAATGGCGCTTGAACCGTTGTTTCCATTTTCATAGCTTCAGTAATAATTAGAGATTGATTTGCTTCAACCTCGTCGCCTTCACTGACATCTACTTGTAATACAGTCCCTGGCATTTGTGCACCAATATGAGTCGGATTTGACTTATCTGCTTTTGGTTTTGCGCGTTTTGAAGACTGAACATTTTCATCTTTAATGCGCACACGACGCGCTTGACCATTCATATCAAAAAATACTGTACACATACCATTTTCATCAGGTTTTGTAATGGTTTTAAGTGTGATAATTAATATCTTACCTTTATCGATTTCAATTTCTACTGTTTCATTGTCGCGCATACCGAAGAAGAAAGTCGGCGTATCTAAAATAGACACATCCCCAAATTTTTCAAACGTTTGAATATATTGCTCATAAACTTTAGGGTATAACGCATAACTAATTACATCTTCTTCAGTGACTTTATGTTGTTGCTTTTGTTGCAACTCCTCTTTTAAAGCATCAAAGTCCACAGGTTCTAAATATTCACCTGGGCGCTTTGTGAGTGGTTTTTGCCCTTTTAATACAGCTTGTTGCAATGCTTGATTAAAGCCGTTAACAGGTTGTCCAATTTCGCCTTTGAAGAATGAAACGACAGATTCTGGGAAGTCTAATTTATGACCATCACGAACTACTGTTTCTTCATCCAAATCATTTTGAACCATGTATAATGCCATATCTCCTACAACTTTTGACGAAGGTGTCACTTTGACAATATCACCAAATAAGAAATTGACACGACGATACATTTTCTTCACTTCACCAAAGCGCTCGCCTAGTCCTAGACTTTTCGCTTGTTGACGTAAATTTGAATATTGCCCACCTGGCATCTCATGTTGATAAATTTCAGTATGCGGTGATTTCATATCACTTTCAAAGTCACTATAATATGCACGTGCCGCATCCCAATAATGAGATAACGCTTCATGACCATCAATATCCATACGCAAATCTCTTTCGAATCCATCTAACGTGTAATACAGTGAGTTACTACTTGGTTGACTCGTTAGCCCTGACATAGCAGCTACAGCCGTATCAACCACATCTACGCCAGCATCAATCGCTTGTTTGTAAATGATAATTCCATTACCACTAGTGTCATGCGTGTGTAAGTGAATTGGTAAATCTACTGCTGCTTTTAACTCTCCAATAAGTTCATAGGCTGCGCGTGGTTTTAATAAGCCAGCCATATCTTTAATCGCTAACATATGAAAGCCTTCTCGCTCTAACGTTTTCGCAAGTTTGACATAATAGTCTAATGTGTAAATATTAGAGCGTTCTGGATTTAAAATGTCACCGGTATAACAAATCGTACCTTCAGATATTTTCCCCGCTTCTTGAACGGCTTCGTTAGCAACTTTCATTTGTTCAACCCAGTTCAATGAATCAAAAATACGGAAAACATCAATACCTGCTTCTGCACTCTGTTTTACAAATTTTTGAATGACATTATCAGGATAGTTTTTATAGCCCACAGCATTCGAAGCACGTAATAGCATTTGGAAGAGCACATTTGGAATTGTTTTTCTTAAATCATGAAGTCGTTGCCATGGATTTTCTTTCAAGAAGTTAAATGCCACATCAAAAGTCGCACCGCCCCATAATTCTAATGAGAAGTTATTTTGCATCACTTTGGCTGTTGCAGGTGCAATTTTTAGTAAATCATGAGAACGCACACGCGTTGCTAATAACGATTGGTGTGCATCACGGAACGTTGTATCTGTAATTAATACATCTTTTTGCGCTTTAACCCAATCTGCTACGGCCTGCGGACCTTTTTCATCTAATAATTGCTTCGTACCTCGTAATGCTTTAATCTCATTGAAACTTACTTCAGGTAATTCAGCTGGTTCGAACGTTGGCTTCGGTCGCTTATCAACATTTGGAAAACCATTAATTGAAACATTACCTATATATTCTAATGTTTTTGTTCCTCTATCGCGTGAAGGTTGTATCACAAATAATTCAGGCGCATTTTCTAAAAATTTTGTTGTATAATCTCCTGAGGCAAATTTGTGATGATTAATCACATTACGTAAAAATGGAATATTTGTTTTCACGCCTCGAATACGCATTTCTTGTAGTGAACGTTCCATTTTTTCACGCGCTTCTTTATAGCTAATCGCATGTGTCGATACTTTCACGAGTAAAGAATCGTAGTACGGTGAAATTTCAGCACCTTGGAAAGCATCACCTGCATCAAGACGTACGCCGAAACCACCACTTGAACGATAAGCAACAATATGACCCGTATCTGGCATAAAATCTTGTGTCGGATCTTCTGTTGTAATACGACATTGAATGGCATATCCTAAAGTTTTAATTTCATCTTGAGAAGGCATGCTGATTGCTTCACCATGTAAATTTTCTCGATCAGCGATTAAGATTTGTGTTTTAACAATATCAACACCTGTGATCATTTCAGTGATAGTATGTTCTACTTGGACACGAGGATTGACTTCAATAAAATAAAATTCATTCCCCGATACTAAAAATTCAACTGTACCGGCGTTTACATAATTAATTTTTTTCATTAAATCAACCGCAGATGCACAAATACGTTCCCTTAATTCATCAGATAATGAGACTGACGGCGCAACTTCTACAACTTTTTGATGACGTCTTTGGACAGAACAATCACGTTCATATAAATGAATGATATTCCCTTCTTCATCACCAATAATTTGTACTTCTATATGTTTAGGGTTATCGATAAACTTCTCAATGTACACTTCACTATTGCCAAATGACTTTTCTGCCTCAGATTTCGCACGAGTGAATGCTTCTTTTAGTTCAGAAGGTTCTCGAACGATACGCATACCTTTACCGCCACCACCACTGGTCGCTTTAATCATTAATGGATATCCAGCCTCTTCTGCAAAAACCTCTGCTGCTTCAAAACCTTCAACAGGTCCATCAGTTCCCGGAATAACAGGTAAATCTGCTTTAATCGCAGTTGTACGCGCCTTTACCTTATCACCAAACATATCCAAATGTTCAAGATGAGGGCCGATAAAAATGATACCTTCTTCAGCACAACGTTTAGCAAATTGCATGTTTTCACTTAAAAAACCATAACCCGGATGAATGGCATCAACATCAGCTTCTTTGGCTACTTTAATTATGCGTTCAATATTTAAATAACTTTCAGCTGGACCTAAATCTTCACCAACGAGGTATGATTCGTCAGCTTTATATCTATGTAATGACCCCATATCTTCTTTTGAATAAATAGCAACAGTTTTTATATTTAGCTCAGTTGCTGCTCTAAAGATACGAATGGCAATTTCCCCACGGTTTGCGACTAATAATTTACGAATGCGTTTCATGAAGCCAACCTCCTAAAAAGTTCGAAAATTCTAAAAATATAATTACTAGTATATCAAAATCTGTAAAGAAGTTAAAAGTCAAAGTCATTTTTCATGATTCAAATGACCTATAATAAATTCTCAAGGTTATAAATATTACTTATTACTCTTGATAGATTTTTGTTATTACCACATTTATTTTAAGTTGTCGTCACTCAAAAGTCAAAATAAAAAACGAGAACTTAGAATCATATCAAACTTTTAGATTCAAAGCTCTCGTTACTGTTTTAAGTCATATTATTTTTCTTTATATATCGTTTGCGCGCTTGCTCATATCTAATTTGTTTAGACACAATTAGCAATAATCCCATCGCAATACTCAAACTAATCATTGAGGATCCTCCAAAACTAATAAAAGGTAGTGGAACCCCTGTTAAAGGAATTAATCCTGAAATCCCTCCTAAATTGATAAACGTTTGAATACCGATATAACTTGCTATACCAACACAAACCAATTTATAAAAATAGGACGTTGTGCGAGAAGCAAGTTCAAACGAACGATATACGATAAAGAACAATAAACTTAAAACAATGAGTACACCCACTAAACCTAATTCTTCCGCAATAATTGCAAATATAAAATCGGTATGGGGTTCAGGTAAATACCCGAGTTTCATAATACTATTACCTAGACCTCTTCCAAAAATCCCTCCATTACCGATAGCTAGAAGTGAGTTAGCAAGGTGATAGCCTATGCCATCTTCAAAGTTAAAAGGATTTTCGAGAGCACTAAAGCGCGCTGTAAGGTATGACGGTAAAATATTAATTCTAAAAACAACGATGATGATAACAACAACAAAAAGACCTAACAAACTGAAGAAACCAATTTTCAAAAAGTTTTTAATTCCAATACCAGCGTATAAAATGATTGAGAAGAAAATTGCTGAAATCAGCATCGTTTGACCCACGTCTTTTTGTAATAAAACCAGCCCAATAATAAGGCCTACAAAGATAATAGGCCACAGAATCGCTGTTGGATCTCGTTGAATTTGTGGTCTTTTTCGTTCAATGATATATGGCACATAAAGTATAATAGCAATTTTTAAAAGCTCAGAAGCTTGTAAATTCATAAAACCTAAATTTAGCCAACTTCGTGACCCATTAATTTCAGATCCTATAACTAAAGTCGCCAATAGTAACATTACGATAAATCCCATCATTCCAACTTGAAATTTAGGCGATTTCAGAAGTCTGACATTTAACAAATAAGCGATAAAAAATACGATACCAAAACCGATACCGATATAAATAAGTTGTCTAGAGTAAAAATATGTACCCGGAACAGATACACCACCGGTGAGTGTTCCTCTCGTAGCTGCTACCATACTTGCACTATACACCATTGTTAAACCAATAAAACATAGTGCAAGATAAGTGATTAATAATGGAAAATCGATATATTTAGAGGATCTCAAAATATATCGAAATAAACTTTTTATATTATTCATATGATATGATCATCCAATTCATCGCAGATACAAAGCGTCATTGCGCCAAAATCTCAGCATGGATTTTCAATCGCAATTAAACTCTTGTAAACGCTTCGTGTAGTTTTGATAACTCTTTTTCAAGGCGAAGCATTAATGCTTTACCGTCTTCTTTATCAACCAAACCGAGTTTCACAGCAAAATCAACTTCTTTTTGTAACCCATACATTTGCGTATCTAAAACTTCCTCATATAAAGGACATTGTGGCAATGTTAAGTTATCAATTTGAACTTTAATGAGCTGTAAAATTCTGTCTGCGTCTGCATTTAACTGGTCGTATGCCGCATTGCTAATATTTTTTTGCTTGCTCATGACATAGTCCCCCCATAATTTTATCTTCATGTTAAAAGTTTATCTTAACCCATTTTAAAAAGCAAGTGTATTTCATACGCCTCCGTCTCAAGTATGATAAAATAAATTTAGTTTACTTGAGGGAGTGCATGTTCATGATTCAAATTAAAGGTGCGGTAAAATTTCCTATTACGTTAGATAGTTCTACATGGATTTTCGATGACCGCAAAATACGTATCGACGATTTAAAAAATGGTGTCTTTGATGGTGAAAAACCTATAAAATTTGAAGATAATCGCGAATGGAATCGGGCGATATTAGAAGGACAAACTAACCCACCAACTTTAAATTCTGAAATCGATTATAAAAAACGCGCTGTACTTGAAGGATCGTTTGTGATTAACATGACACCATTTTTCAAGAATGCGGAACCATTGGACAGTGCTTCTATTATTCGTCTATCAAATGATACGGAGCATATCGATATACCATTTCAGCTGTTACCTTATTTATTTTTTCAATTCTCAAAAGATGGCAAAAGACTCTATAAAGATAATGCCGTAGACAGCTTTGTATATCAACAAGAGGAAGGAATGCGTTATCAATTTGATTATGTTACTCATATTGAGGTGTTATAAATGCGGAAAGTAACATGTATAATATGCGATACAGAGGTTCTTTTAGATGAGAATACGCTCATTGCCAAACGCTTAAAGCATAATCCTATTCAAACATTTATGTGCGATGAATGTAAAAGTCGTTTAGATACACCGAAACAACGATTACCTAAAGAAACAAGCATTCATAATAGCTCAGAAAAAAATGAATCGTCTCGATCCTAATAATATGTAATGTTCCACACCTATTTTATGCATCAAAGTAGTAACAACACTACTGCTTTGATGCATTTTACAATGATCCACTTTCACCACTTTAACTTCACGATTGACAATGATTGATTTCAAATCGTATAAGATGTCTCTTTCTATACAAAGCGAAAAATAGCCTTTAAAATTCATAAGACAATGAACTTTAAAGGCTTTATCATTTCAACTCATACTACCACATTGATTCATTCTATATTTCTTTTTTAGGAACTGGATATCGACCCTTATTAAATAATTGCCACAATTCGTCCGGCAATTGATGATGGTCTTCTCGTTTAGCATCAAATACATTGACAATCTCGTCTTCTTTACCATGTTCAATTTTTTCAATAAGGTGGGGATCGAGTAATAACCCTCGACCTAACGCTACAAAATCAGCCCCAAGCGCTAACCCTTTCAAAGCATCATTACCTGAATAAATAGAACCAATACCAATGAGTGGCATTTTTTGATTTATCCATTGTTTTAGTAACGTTATCCGTGTTGCCCCAGCATACTTTCCATCTCTCGTAACAGATTGAATATCCATGAGTGACGCGTGTAAATAATCAAGTGGATAGGTTATAAGTTCCTGAATTAATCGTTGTGTATGCTCCATCGTAATACCGGGTTTCTCAGCTTCTTCCGGTGAAAACCGGTAACCTATCACAAAATCACGTGGTGCTAACGCCGTTTTCACTTCCAATACTTCTTCAATAACGGCTTTAGAAAATGCAAAAGGATCTTTCCATTTATCTTCTCTATGATTATAATATGGTGAAACAAATTGATGTATTAAATAGTGATTCGCACCGTGTATTTCAATGCCATCGAATCCTGCTTGAATTGCGAGTGCTGTCGCACGCCCGTAATCTTTAATCGCTGCCTCAACTTCTTCAGCTGTCATTGCCCTAGAAGCATGGGGTTGTTGTTTACCATATCCATAATCTTCAATTTGACTTGGCGCCTTAACATCGCCATTTGGAACATATTCAGGAAGCGCTCGTGCGCCACCATGATGAATTTGCATAATAGCGACAGCTCCATTTTGTTTAATCGTACGTGCGAGTTCAGTTAATCCTTCTAAATCCGCTTCTTTAGAAATGGAAGGATGGCCTGGGAAAGCTTTACCTTCAATATTAATATAACTTGCAGCCGTAATGGCCATCCCTACATCATGCGTTCTTGATTTCATAAACGCTATTTCACGATCAGATGCCGTACCGTCATCATTCGAAAGCGTATGCGTCAAAGGAGCTAAAACAAACTTATTTTTAATCCGTTTGCCATTAGGTAAAACCACACTTTCAAATAAAGGTTTAAAACGTTCCTCCATAAAAAAACCTCCTTAATCAACTACTTACAGTGTAATACAAGAACAAAAACCGACAAAACAACTCGACTTGAGAGCGATACAGAAATCTTTGATTTCGTTGTATCGCCCCCGCAACGATGACATTTTTGGCATTCCATTATACATAAAAAAGCAACATCACTATATGATAGTGACATTGCTTTTTATAATTATTCATTATCTTCCATCATTTGTTTCAAACGTTTCGCTTCTTTTTCACGTTGACCTTTATTTAAAATACGTTTTCTCAAACGTACATTTTCAGGTGTTACTTCCACCAGTTCATCATCATTGATAAACTCTAATGCTTCTTCTAACGTTAAGATACGTGGCTTTTTCATAGTTTCTGTTTGGTCTTTAGTAGCTGAACGTACATTTGTTTGATGTTTAACTTTTGTAATATTAACAGTTAAATCATTTTCACGGTTATTTTGACCAACAATCATACCTTCATAGACTTCCGTACCTGGTTCCATAAAGTTGATACCACGGTCTTCTAAACCTAAAATTGCATATTCACTTGCACTACCTTGATCCATAGAAACTAATACACCATTACGACGACCACCAATACGTCCTTTAATGCGTGGTCTAAATTCATCGAACGTATGGTTAATGATACCGTAACCACGTGTCATAGACATGAACTCAGTCGTATATCCAATTAAACCTCTTGCCGGTACATTAAAGATTAAGCGTGTTAAGCCATTATCTGTCGTTGTCATGTCTACCATTTCACCTTTACGTTGACCTAACGATTCAATGACAGAACCTGCGTATTCTTCTGGTACTTCAGCTTGTACACGTTCGAATGGTTCATGAAGTTCTCCATCTATATCTTTTAAAATAACTTGAGGTTTCGATACTTGAAGTTCAAAACCTTCACGACGCATGTTTTCAATTAGAATCGATAAATGTAATTCTCCACGACCCGCTACAGTCCACGCATCCGGTGAATCTGTTGGTGTGACCTTTAAAGATACGTCTGTTTCTAATTGATTGTCTAAACGTTCTTGAATTTGACGTGCCGTAACAAATTGTCCTTCTCGTCCAGCAAATGGTGAATTATTTACTCGGAAAGTCATTTCTAATGTAGGTTCATCAATACGTAATACTGGGAGTTTATCTTGATGGTCTTGAGGTGTAATCGTTTCACCCACGTTGATATCTTCCATTCCTGATACAGCAATTAAATCTCCAGCATATGCTTCTTGAATTTCCTCACGTTTTAAACCAAAATAACCAAATATTTTAGTTACACGGAAATTTTTAACACTTCCATCTAACTTTAATAATGATACATTCTCCCCAACACGCATCGTTCCACGGAAGATACGTCCAATGCCAATTCGGCCAACATAATCGTTATAGTCTAACAATGCTGGTTGGAATTGTAATGGCTCATCACGATTATCAACTGGTGCAGGTACATACTCAATGATTGTTTCATATAAGCATTGCATGTTTTCATCTTGTTTATCCGCATCTAAACTTGCTGTACCACTAATTGCTGATGCATATACAACTGGGAACTCAAGCTGCTCATCATTAGCATCTAATTCAATAAATAAATCTAAAACCTCATCCACTACACCTTCAGGACGTGCAGATGGCTTATCAATTTTGTTCACTACAACTACTGGTTTTAAATTTTGTTCTAATGCTTTCTTTAATACAAAGCGTGTTTGAGGCATCGTGCCTTCATAAGCATCCACTACAAGGACAACACCGTCTACCATTTTCATGATACGTTCTACTTCTCCCCCAAAGTCAGCGTGTCCAGGTGTGTCTAGAATGTTAATACGTGTCCCTTTATAATCAACTGCAGTATTTTTCGCTAAGATGGTAATCCCACGTTCTCTTTCAAGATCGTTTGAATCCATTGCACGTTCAGCTACGTGCTCATTCTCACGGAAAATTCCAGATTGTTTTAATAATTCATCAACCAAAGTCGTTTTCCCATGGTCAACGTGAGCGATAATCGCAATATTACGAACATCTTCTCTAAATTTAGTCATACATTAATTTCCTTTCTTGAGTAAATTACCACTTTCTTTTGCAACTCGTTTATTATATCATATAAATGAAATGACGACACAGTTAGGTGGAATAAAGATGCAAAAGTCTAAAACTATTTTTTTCATACTTGCACTACTTGCTGTTTTCTTTTTAACAACATTTAGCTTTGCAATCGCAGCAACAAATATGTTCTGGATGTTGATTACATTTATTTTATTAATGGCGACGTTAGGTTATGGCTTTTCATTGAAAAAGAAGTATCGAGAAAATGATTGGTTTTAATCTTTAAGCTATTAGAATATATACAAGGGTGAGCATGTCAATATGCTCACCCTTTTTATTGATAACGTTGTTGCATAGCTATAAGTTCATTTCGGTAAGGATTCAAATAGTGGTTCAAAATCTCTTCGTGAATCGCTTTATTTCCAAACAATACTGTACTATGTGTTGTAATCGACAACGGCTCACCAAGGAAATTTGTCCCGCTGCCGCCTACTTCTTGAAGTATAATCAATCCCCCAGCATAATCCCATGGATGTAAACGCGGTGTCATATACGCTGATAATAGACCTGTGGCAACATATACTATTTCAAGTGCAGCTGAACCATAGGCACGGGCCGTCCGAGAATCACGAATAATAGGTTGTAGTATAGATCCCATCTTCGGTTTCGTTAGCCAATTTGGATTTAACCCTACAATGCTTTCTTTCAATAATGTGTTTTGTAGTTGAGGTAATGGCATTTCATTTTTAAATGCGCCATGAGATGCTTTGGCATGGTATAAAATGTCACGCATCACATCATATACAAACCCTGCATAAGGTTTTCCATCTTTATAAATTCCAACTGAAATGGCGAAATTTTGTTTTTGATGAACAAAATTAAGTGTGCCATCAATAGGATCTATCACCCAAATCGTCCCTTGCGTCGAATCTATGTCATGCCCATGGCCTTCCTCACCAATCATCTTATGATGTGGATATTGCGCTTCGATTTGACTCACAATAAAAGTTTCAACGGCTTTATCAACATTTGTAACCAAGTCATTGGGATTAGACTTGGATTCAATCTCAATGTCTTCATGCATCCATTTGCGTATATTGTTCCCCGCTTCTAAAACTAAATTTTTAGCAAAATCATATAAATGCATCGGCATCACTCCTAGTTGTTTAACATTATACAACAAATCATTATATTATGAATGTTTTACAAACTAAGGTATTCTATTATTAATGAAATCCACTGTCATTTAGGAGGAACAATCATGACGAAATATACTTTTAAACCAAGTGATTTTAAAGTTTTTCAAGTAGAAGGTTTAGAGGATAGAATGGCGGCACTCGATGAAAAAATTCGTCCTCAATTTCATCAATTAGGTGCATACTTTACTGATTATTTAAAAACAGTGACGGGCGAAGACTTTTACGCACATGTTGCTAAGCATGCAAGACGCACAGTAAACCCGCCAAAAGATACTTGGGTCGCTTTTGCTACAAATCAACGTGGCTATAAAATGCAACCTCATTTTCAAATCGGGTTATTTGAAGATCATTTATTTGTCATGTATGGTGTCATGCATGAAGATAAAAATAAAGCTGAAGATGTAAAAGTATTCGAAGACAACATTGATACTTTAATTGCCCTTCCAGACGATTTCCAAATTTCACTCGATCATACAAAACCTGATAAATCTAAAATTAGTCATATGTCTCAAGAGGAAGTTGAAAAAGGCATTCATCGTGCGAAAAATGTTAAAAAAGGTGAGTTTTTCATTGCACGTGCGTTAAAACCAAATGCGAAAGAATTAAAGTCTGATAAAGCATTTCTTGCATATTTGGAAGATACATTTGACCACCTTTTAAAATTTTATAAATAACAATGGCAAACGCCACATCCCATTGATTTTAGGATGTGGCGTTTGGTTTTAGTTTATCGACGATGATCATCTTTTAAATCGTTTAAACGCTCTTTAGCATTTAAACCTTTATCTTTAAGGTCATGATGATTCGATTCATGATGATGCGCATCTCCATGTCCATCCTCATGACGAGATGATTCATGAGTATGATGATTATTATCTGAATAAGGTTGCGCACCTACATTGTCACGACGACTGTCAACATGATTTGTACGATTCACATCATGCTGGTGATGCGCTTCATGTTCAACTCGTTTATCATCACTATGCTTCACATCGTGACGGTCATGATGATGAGAATGATTATGATTGTGATTAACATGATCACGATCATGGCTATCATTTGCCATTACATGGTGATATGGTTTAGGCTTGCGAACAAATAACATAATTGCAGCAATAAACCATAATAAAGCAGCTATTAAGCTTGCTGAGAATAACGCTAAAATACTTGCAATAATTAAAATCACGCCTGCAAGAATGCGCTTTTTAAATAAAAATGCAGCAATAAGTGCTAATAACAACGGCACACCGACATAAAGTAGTACAGGAAAATAATCCTGACTTTGTTGCGCAACTTGATTGGAATCTATCCCTTGTTTCTGGAATTCTTGTTGAAACTCTTTATTTTTTAGTAATTGTGGTATAAATGACCCTGCTCCTAAAATTAACAGCGCATATAAAGCATGTAAAACAATACCAATCCAAGTGAGTACTTTTTCTGCCGTACGTTTGAAAGGTTTTTGATGTTGATAACTATCGTACTGATGACGATCGTGATTTAAATGATTATCGTCATGTTTTCCATAAGTATATTTGTCTGACATAATGCATTACCTCCTTAGTCACTTAATTACCCTATATCCTATCCATAAACGCATAATTTAAAAAATTTTTACAAACTTTGATGTATAATTTAATAATATTTAAATAACGCAAAAAAACAGTGAATCTGACTCAATAAAAAGTAGATTCACTGTTTTATTCATTAGTAGATTATTTTTCTGTATCTTGCGTATCTGTTGACCGTTCTTTTTGAACTTGTTTACGATAATCATAATTTTGTCTACGTTGCGTTGCCGCACTAGGACGTGCTTTACGCTGTTCTTTTACCTGAGCTTTACGTGCTTTACGGTCTTCTTTCTTCTGGGCTTTAATTTGAGCGCGTTCATCTTTACGCTGTTGTTTTAATGTTTCTTGATCAATAGGCTCATCTTCACCATTCACATCTTTAGCTGAAACATGCGTTCTGGAATCAAAGACATGATTATCCTCTTTTTGTGCTTCAGAACGGGGTTGATATACAACTGTATCATCTTCTTCTGTTAAATCATTCGAAGGTACATCTTCTTGATTTCGTACGGATTTATGATGATACTTTGCAGTTCGTGAAAGTACTTGAGGTGACTCAGATGCTTTTGCTTCATCATTGTGTGATGTTGCTGTTGGTTGATTGACCTTAGATTCATGATTGTCATTATAACGTGGCTCTTGTTCAGAAGGTCTACGATACACTTTTTCATCTGATGTATTGTACGGTTGTGATTGACCATAATTTCGTTCATAACCCACTTGATTCCCTTCATAATAGTAACCAGGAACTGACACCATTTTGTCTTTACGAATAAACATCATAAATGCAACGATAACAAAAAAAAGTGGTACAAGTATAAAAAACAATGGAATCGACAAAATAGCCACAAGTAAGAATAGTAAGCCTGATACGATTCGATGCTTCATTGAAATCAATGCTAGGAATGAAATCAGAAGACATACTATTAGATAAACGATAAACGCCCAAACGCCATTTTGCATTGAGATGACAAACTGTGTCGCTGTTAAATTATTATTAGCTAAAAAAGTTTGCATCGTTGGATTATTAGCGATGCCATTCTCAATATTTTGGATTGAGCTCTCATTGCTAAATAACACTAATCCAAAAAACATTGCGACAATTGTTGTTAATAATAACAACACCCAACTTAGCCATCCTAGAATCTTTTCAGCGATACGACTCACAGGTCTTGCCACCTGTTGGTAAGCCTCATAAGCCATAATTTCACTCCTTAATGTACTTAGTTACTTAATTATATCTAAACTTAATCAAAATAACTAGAATCATAATCCCATTTTAAAGTTTAGAAATCGCTCATTGTACTCATTTAATACATCCGGACCTAAATCTTTATACACTTCAAGTCGTTTTTGTTCTTCTTTGGTAGGGTAAATTCGCGTATCTTCACGCGTTTCTTTAGGTAATAAAGATTTAGCTGTTTTATTCGGTGTACCATATTCTACCCATTCAGTATTTTGTTTACTCACTTGAGGGTCTAATAAAAAGTTAATAAATTTATGCGCACCTTCAACATTTTGAGCTGTTTTAGGTATCACCATATTATCGAACCATAAGTTAGAACCTTCCTTAGGCACGACATAATCATACCGATCATCACTAGTAAATATCGGTGCCGCAGAACCACTCCATAATACTGCTGCGCCAGCCTCATGTTGTTCTAGCATCATTGAAACTTCGTCACCGACAACACCTTTAACTGAAGGTGCATAGGATTTCAGTTCAGTTTCAGCTTCCTGTAGATGTTTAGTATTCTTATCATTCAAACTATACCCTAAACTATTTAATGATAGTCCCATAATTTCACGGGCACCATCAACAAAAATAACATCATTTTTAAGTTTTGGATTTTTTAAATCTTTCCAACTATCAAACTTTATGTCTGGATATTTTGTTTTGTCATAAATGATACCCACTGTGCCAAAGAAATAAGGCATTGAATATTTATTGTGAGGATCAAAAGGTTGATTCATATAATAGGAATCAAGGTGTTTTGCATTAGGAATTTTACTTTTATCTAATTCCTTTAACAAATGGGCTTTGCGCATTTTTTGAATCGTATAATCACTTGGAAAAGCCACATCGTAGCTCGTCCCACCATTACGAATTTTAGCTTCCATTGCCTCATTAGAATCAAATGTTTCATAAATAACTTTAATACCGGATTCTTTTTCAAATTGTTTAATGAGCTCAGGATCAATATATTCTCCCCAATTATATACATACAATTTTTGTTGATTTTTTTGACCGACATCATGATTAATCCAATAACCAACGCCTAAACAAAGGATTCCCAGTAAAAGTGCCCCTACCACAAGTTGCATCAATTGCTTCATAACGTCATCTCCCTTTTATGATTCATTGTGCGTTGATTATGTTTTTTTAACCATTGATAAATGACTAATCCAAGCATAATGATGAGGAATAAAATGGTGGATATTGCGTTAATTTCCATGCTAATACCGCGTCGTGCCATAGAATAGACTTCGACTGACAGTACACTAAAACCATTACCTGTGACAAAAAAACTCACAGTGAAATCATCTAATGAATACGTTAAGGCCATAAAAAAGCCTCCGATAATCCCAGGCATCAATTGCGGGATGACGATACGACTTAAAACTTGAAAGTCTGATGCACCTAAATCACGCCCGGCATCTAATATAGATTCATTCATTTCATATAATTTAGGCAATACAATAATGACCACAATCGGAATACAAAACGCAATATGAGAAACAAGGACAGAGGTAAATCCTAATCCAAATCCTGTCACATGTCCGATTGCTGTAAACATAATTAAAAATGATGCACCAATCACCACGTCTGATGAAACCATCAATACATTATTCAATGTTAAAAATGAAATCTTCAATGATTGATTACGGATTTGGTATAACATTAATGCGCCAAAAACACCAATAATTGTTGAAATGGCTGCTGCAATTAACGCCACTGCTATCGTATTGAAGACCACTTCAAGCAAGCGTTTATTATTAAATAATGTGACATAATGTTCTAAAGTAAATCCACCAAAATGGACCATGTTGCCTTCGCTATTAAAGGAATAAAACATCAGATAAAAAATAGGTAAATACAATACGATAAGTAAACCAATTAAATAACTTTTACCTATCCATTTCATCGTGACGCACCTCCTTTACTTTTCGTACGCGTCATAATCAATAGAAGTGCCATAAATAGGACTAAAAATAATGCGATGGTAGAACCCATACCATAATTTTGAATCACTAAAAATTGCTCTTCAATCGCAGTACCGATATTGACTACTTTATTACCGGCAATTAAACGCGTAATCATAAATAAAGACAGTGCTGGGATAAATGTAACTTGTATACCCGTTTTAATCCCTTCTTTAGACAAAGGTAGCAAAACTTTTTGCATCGTTGTAAATGTGTTCGCTCCTAAATCCTGCGCAGCATAGAATAATTGGTTATTAATGTCTTTCATACTATTGTAAATCGGTAACAGCATAAATGGGATATAAATATATGCCGATACCATTATGAAAGCAGGTGCTGTAAACAATAAAGACTGACTAGGTAGATGTAAGGCAGTCATGAAACGATTGATAAGTCCATCTTGACTGAAAATCCCTATAAATGCATATGTCTTAAGTAGTAAATTCATCCAAGTTGGTATAATCATAACTAATAACCACGTTGCAGCATGCTTAGACTGTCGAATAAAATAGGCTGCAGGATAACTGATCATTAAACACACTGCCGTTATAATTGCTGCGTATAAAATAGATTCTCCTAACATATACATGTAGCGCATTGTAAAAAATTGTTGATAGTTTTCTAAAGAAAAGTGACCGTTACGATCGACAAACGAAAAATAACAAAGTAATAGGACAGGAATAATGATAAAGATTAGCATCCATAAAATATAGGGGATAGCCAACCAACGACTAATATGTCTCATAATCTACTTCTCCATAACCTTCAATTCGTTTGTCAAATTCTTCTTCAGTTTCACCAGGAACCATAATATGGATGGCTACAGGATCAAAATATAATCCTACTTTATCATCAACTTCTGCATTTTTAGTGGATTGAATCGTCCACTGATACCCTTGCTCATCGATGCACGTAATTTCATAATGAACACCTCTAAATAGCGTTGAATGAACTGTTGCTTTAAATAACCCTTCAGATGCGTCTACTAAAGAAATGTCTTCAGGTCTAATGATCACATCTACTTTTTTACCCTGGGGAATATCTTTATCGACACAATCAAAATTTTGCCCATAAATATTAACCACATAGTCTTGAACCATGTGTCCCTCTACGATATTTGATTCTCCAATAAAGTCAGCCACATATCGATTCACAGGCTCATCATAAATGTCTAAAGGTGTACCGAACTGTTCAATATTGCCCTCTCGCATCACAAAAATGTAATCACTTAAAGCGAGTGCTTCTTCTTGGTCATGCGTCACAAAGACAAATGTAATGCCTAATCTTGATTGTAAGTCTCTTAATTCATATTGCATTTCTGTACGTAATTTTAAATCTAATGCAGATAACGATTCATCAAGTAAAAGAATTTCAGGTTCATTGACAATAGCGCGTGCAATCGCAATACGTTGTTTTTGTCCTCCACTCAACTCATGAATATCACGATCTACAAATTGATCTAACTTCACTAATTTCAATGCTTCAAGTACCTTTTCTTTTATCTTTGATTTGTTCATTTTCTTCATTTTTAATCCAAATGCGACATTTTCATATACATTTAAATGCGGAAAAAGTGCATAATCTTGAAACACGGTATTCACTTGGCGCTTATTTGGTGGAAGTTCATTAATCGTTTTCCCTTGGTATACAATTTGACCAGCATCTGCATGTTCAAAACCTGCAATCAATTTTAAAATTGTCGTCTTACCACAACCAGATGGTCCTAAAATCGTATAGAAATGACCAGATTCAATCTCTAAATTAATATCATTAATAATCGTTTTATCTTGATATTTTTTTGTTACATTTTGAAATGTTAATAAGGCAGTCAAAGTCTTCCCTCCTATAAATACGATGACGTTGCAACAATCATGACGCGTCCCTCACTATGATGTTCATTGATGAGTTGATGTTGTTTAGTTGCTTTAAAATATAAGGCATCCCCTTTTGACGCTTTATACTTTTCATTCCCTAATTTGAGCGTGACACTCCCACGCATACAATAAACAAAAGTATCTGAATATGAAGGCTCAAATAATTTGTATGACGCATGTGGTTGAAGTGTTAAAATTAACGGTTCCATTTCAAAATCATTTGATGTTTTAACAGGCCATTGTAAAAAATACCCTTTATCATACTCATCATAAGTGAGTTGTTCAGATTTAGGATAGTGAATTTTATCAACTTGTTTTTTGTCGAAAAATTCAGCTGGTGTCGTGCCTAACACTTCTAATAAATTTAAAAATGTCTCCATACTCGGCGATGTTTTGTCACTTTCTATTTGTGAGATATATCCTTTAGATAAATCTGTACGTTCTCCTAATTCTTCTTGCGTTAAATTTTTGAGTAGCCTTAACGTTTTAAGTTTTTGACCTATATCCATCATTAACTCCTAAAAAAAGCTGTAATTTGTTTACTTTTACTAAACATAAAGTTTAATGCCTAATAAAAATACCAAACTACAGCTCAAATTACAATAGGTTTTTTAATTGTCATATAATTTGCTTTTTTCTGGATGATTTTTAGCTTCTTTCATCACTCTATAGCTATCGTAACCACTCTCAGATTTAAATGTGTTAAATATATTTTTTTCGTCCGCTTTACCAGGTACTACCTTTTTAAAGGCTTGGTATCGCGTCATCAAGACCTCTCGATTAATAGAGGACTCATAATATGCTTCAATCGCATTAAAGAATGATATCACTTGTACCATTTCTTCTTGAGACCAATCCACATCTATTGGATATTGGTAATCCATATACATCCCTCCTTCATCAAAATATAAGAAAAAGAGCAAGGACACGCAACATGTCCTTACCCTTAAATGTATTATTTATTATTACATTGTATGAATTGGTAATCCAATTGCTTTTTCAGCAGCTTCCATGCTCATTTCACCTAAAGTTGGGTGCGCATGCACTGTTAAAGCGATATCTTCAGCGTTCATACCAGCTTCAATCGCTAAACCTAATTCAGCAATGACATCAGATGCACTTGTACCAACAACTTGAGCACCAATTAGAGTGTCATCTTCTTTAAGTGTAATTAACTTAACGAAACCAGTTGTATCATCTAATGATAATGCACGGCCGTTTGCTTGGTATGGGAATTTAGAAGCTTTGTATTCAATGCCTTCTTCTTTAGCTTGAGCTTCAGTGTAACCCACTTGTGCAAGTTCTGGTTCAGTGAAACATACAGCTGGCATACCGATATAATCTACTTCAGAATTGTGTCCAGCAATTGCTTCTGCAGCAATTTTAGCTTCATAGCTTGCTTTATGTGCAAGAGGTAAACCTGGTACGATATCACCAATTGCATAGATACTATCTACTGATGTACGGCTTTGTTTGTCAACATCAATTAAACCACGATCAGTTAATTTAACGCCAACTTCTTCTAAACCTAATTCATCAGTGTTAGGACGACGACCTACTGTTACTAATACGTAATCCGCTTCGATTGTTTTTTCTTCACCTTTAACTTCATACGTTACTTTAACACCATTGTCTGTTTCTTCAGCAGATTTTGCTAAAGCTTCCGTTTCAATCGTCATACCTTTAGCTTTCATACCTTTTTTAACAGGTTGTGTCATTTGTTTTTCGAAACCGCCTAAGATGTCTTTCGCACCTTCAAGGATAGTAACTTCTGTACCAAAGTTAGCATACGCAGTACCAAGTTCTGAACCAATATAACCGCCACCAACGACAACTAATTTTTTAGGTACTTCTTTAAGGTTTAATGCACCTGTAGAATCTAAGATGCGACCACCAAATTTGAAATTAGGGATTTCAATTGGGCGAGAACCTGTAGCAATAATTGCATTTTTGAAGTTGTACGTTTGCGCACTTTTATCATCCATCACACGTAAGCTATTTTTGTCTACGAAATAAGCTTCACCTTTAACGATTTCTACTTTGTTACCTTTTAATAAAGCTTCAACACCGCTCGTTAATTTATTAACGACAGAACCTTTAAAAGATTGTACTTTATCGAAATCTAAAGATACGTTTTCAGCAGTGACACCAAGGTCAGCACCATGTTGTGCTTGTTCAAAACGGTGTGATACGTTTAATAATGCTTTTGAAGGAATACAACCTACGTTTAAGCAAACGCCACCTAAATTACCTTTTTCAACGATTGTAACTTTTTGACCAAGTTGTGCTGCACGAATTGCTGCTACATATCCACCTGGACCTGCCCCGATAACAATAGTATCTGTTTCAATTGGAAAATCTCCGACTACCATATTTTACCCCTCCATTAATAATAATTCTGGATTGTTAAGTAAACGCTTGATGTGGTTCATTGCGTTTTGACCAGTTGCACCGTCAATTTGTCTATGGTCAAAGCTTAACGATAATGCTAATACTGGTGCTGCTACAATTTCACCATCTTTTACGATTGGTTTTTGAGCAATACGGCCAATACCTAAAATCGCAACTTCAGGATGGTTAATAACTGGTGTGAACCATTGACCACCTGCAGAACCGATATTACTGATTGTACATGTTGCACCTTTCATTTCATCAGAAGTTAATTTACCGTCACGTGCTTTAACCGCAAGTTCATTAATTTCATCAGAAATTTGGAAGATAGATTTACGATCTGCATGTTTTACCACAGGTACTAATAAGCCTCTGTCTGTATCTGCAGCGATACCAATATTCCAATAGTGTTTGTGTACAACTTCGCCTGCTTCTTCATTGAATGAAGTGTTAAGCGCTGGGTATTTTTTAAGTGCTGACACTAATGCTTTAACAACATATGGTAAGAATGTTAATTTCGTACCTTGTTCAGCTGCGATTTCTTTAAACTTCTTACGGTGATCCCATAATTGTTGAACATCGATTTCATCCATTAATGTTACGTGAGGTGCTGTATGTTTAGAGTTAACCATAGCTTTAGCAATTGCCTTACGCATTGCAGGAATTTTTTCAGTTGTTTCTGGGAAGTCACCTGCTAGCGCTGCTGTAGGTGCTGCAGTTGCTTCTTGAGTAGTTTCAGCTGGTGCTGACGCTTCTTCTTGAGCTGGTGCAGCTTGTCCGCCACCATTTAAGTATGCATCCACATCTTCTTTTGTAATTCTACCATTTTTACCTGTGCCATTAACAGCTTTAATGTTTACATTGTTGTCACGTGCATACTTGCGCACTGAAGGCATTGCTTTAACATGTCTGTTTTCGTCAACTTCTTCATTAGCTGCTGGTTGTTGAGGCGTTTCTTCTTTAGCTTCCTCTTTTACTTCTTCTTTGCTGTCACTTGAGCTATCGTCATCATGACCGCCTTTAAATTGCATTTCTTCAGCATCTGGTGCATCAATTTTAACAATTGTATCACCTACAACTGCCACTGTACCTTCTTCAACAAGAACTTCTTCAACTTTCCCTGAAACAGGTGAAGGGATTTCAACGACAGATTTATCGTTTTGAACTTCACATAGTACATCGTCTTCTTCGATTTGATCTCCAGCTTTTACAAACCACTTTACAATTTCACCTTCGTGGATACCTTCACCAATATCTGGTAATTTAAATTCAAATGCCACGTTGTTTCCTCCTAATTAATCGTTTTAGATTGATAAGTTATAACGGAATAAAGGAATGTTAGTGACGGAAGATGTCATAGAAATCGTGTTCTGCACTGTTATGCTCTACATTCAATCTGTGTTTATCATCTATAATAAAGTTACCTAAAATATAACTTTTCGCCTCTAACCATTCCTATATACCCTTTTGATGACTCGTTTAAGTTAATTAAAATTCAAGAGTTTCTTTTGCTTTTTCGATGATGTCGTTTTTGTTTGGTAACCAAACGTTTTCAGCTTGTGTAAATGGATAGATCGTATCCGGTGCTGAAACACGTCCGATTGGTGCTTCTAATGAAAGTACAGCGCGCTCTGATAATTCAGATACTACGTTTGCACCCACACCCGCTTGTTTTTGAGCTTCTTGAACGACTACCACACGGCCTGTTTTTTCAGTTGATTTAACAATTGTATCAATGTCAAGTGGTTGAACCGTGCGTAAGTCGATTACTTCAACTGAGTGACCTTCTTTTTCAAGTTCTTCAGCTGCTTTTAATGATTCTTGAACCATTGCACCGTAAGTGATGATTGTTAAATCTGAACCTTCACGTTTAACGTTCGCTTTACCAATTTCAATTGTGTACTCTTCTTCAGGTACTTCTTCACGGAATGAACGATATAATTTCATATGCTCTAAGTACACAACTGGGTCGTTGCTACGAATACTTTCGATTAATAAACCTTTAGCATCATATGGACCAGAAGGAATAACGACTTTTAAACCTGGTGATTGCGCTAAAAGACCTTCTAAGTTATCAGCGTGTAATTCTGGTGTATGAACACCACCACCAAATGGTGCACGAACTGTCACAGGCGCAATTTTAGAGTTACCTGAACGGAAACGATGACGTGCGATTTGACCAGCGATTGAGTCAAATACTTCAAATACGAAACCTAAGAATTGTACTTCCATAATTGGACGGTAACCTTGTGTTGATAAACCTAATGCTAGACCACCGATACCTGATTCTGCTAAAGGTGTGTCGAATACACGGTCTTCACCGAATTCTTTTTGTAATCCTTCAGTTACACGGAATACACCACCATTAACACCTACGTCCTCACCAAAAATCAAAGTGTTTTCGTCATTTTTAAGTTCAGTTGCTAGCGCATTGTTAATCGCTTGAACCATTGTCATTTGTGCCATGGCTTACTTCGACTCCTTCTCTTTGTAAATTTCATATTGTTCTTTAAGGTTATATGGCATGTCTTCATACATGATTTCCATTAATGAAGTTACAGATTGTTTTTCAATACCATCTGCTTCTTTAATAGCTGCTTTGATTTCATCTTTAGCTTGCTCGATAACTTCGTTTTCTTTGTCTTCTGACCATAAACCTTTATTTTCTAAGAACTTTCTGAAACGTACGAGTGGGTCTTTTTTCTCCCATTCAGAGTCTTCATCAGAAGTTCTATATTTCGTTGGATCGTCACCAGCCATTGTATGTGGACCATAACGATAAGTCATTGTTTCAATTAGAGTTGGACCTTCGCCTCTAACTGCACGATCACGTGCTTCTTTAGTAGCTTGGTATACCGCTAATGCGTCCATACCATCTACTTGAATACCAGGGATACCTGCAGCAACAGCTTTTTGTGCTAATGTTTGCGCTGCTGTTTGTTTATCACGTGGTGTAGAAATCGCATAGTTATTATTTTGAATAACGAAGATTGCAGGTACTTTGTATGCTGATGCAAAGTTGATACCTTCATAGAAGTCACCTTGTGAAGAACCACCATCACCTGTATACGTAATCGCAACTGCATCTTTACCACGTTTTTTAAGACCTAATGCCACACCAGCAGTTTGAATGTATTGTGCACCGATGATGATTTGTGGGCTCAATGCATTCACGCCTTCAGGGAATTGGTTCCCAACAAAGTGTCCACGTGAGAATAAAAATGCTTTAGTTAATGGTAAACCATGCCAAATTAATTGTGGCACATCACGGTAACCTGGAAGAATGAAGTCTTCTTTTTCTAATGCATATTGAGAAGCAAGTTGAGATGCTTCTTGACCAGCAGTAGGCGCATAGAAACCTAAACGTCCTTGTCTATTTAAAGAAATAGAACGTTGGTCAAGGATACGCGTCCATACCATTCTTCTCATTAATTCAACTAATTGCTCATCTGATAAATCTGGCAACAAATCTTCATTAGTTACATTTCCATCTGCATCTAAGATTTGAACCATTTCAAATTTTGATTCAGTATCTTTCAATACTTGTTCAGCATCGAATTGGGCTTTTAACTTAGCCATTCAATTCACCATACCTTTCCCGTTTTTATATATTTCATCTTTACATAGTTTAACACATTTCATAAGAGCTGTTAAACAGTTTTACACAAGTTCTGTAACAGTTGATAGCATTACAGCGAGCGCAACTGTTATACTAAAATTATAAAACTGTTATACTCTTAAGAGTTGGAAATCTCGTCAATATCACGTTTTTCTTTTTGTACATTTCTGAGTGACTTCGCATATTTGTCAACTTTATTTTTTAATTGTTTTTGTGCTTCTACAATTGATTTTGATTTTTTATCAACTTCATCTTGCGTACCAGACTGACCTGAAAAATACGTGAACAAGTCTTTTTCTTTATTTACTAAATCTTGATAACCTTTTGTGAAGTCAGCGTGATTTTGATATTTCGTGTCGAGTGCTTTAACGAATTCGTCGTATTGCTTTTTCTTATCTTTGTCTTCTATTTTATTAACTTCACTTTTAACTTTTTCGAATTCTTTTTTAGAATTTTTTACTGCATTTTCTTCTTGTTTAATAGTTTTATTTCTTTCTTCTGTATTTTTCAATACTTTTTTAAGATCGTCTTGAAGCGCAGCAGGATTTTTCCCAGTAAACCCTTTTGTGATTTTTTCTTTTTCTTGTTCTAGTTTATTTCTGTTTTGATTAATTTTTTCAAGGGGTTGCTCAGCTTTTTGCATTTTTTCAAGACCGTCATTAACATTTTTTATATGTTCTTTGTCATTATTACAAGCAGCCAATAATACAGTTGTTGCTAAAACAACACTTATCGTTTTCTTTATCTTCATAATCTAAACGTCCTCCTTCTATTCAATGGTAATGGTAATGAAATCATTTGGATAAATCAAACATTATTATTATGACTAGCATATACTTATCTGATATATTATTGTTTAAGGAAGGTGTCAAATATGCTAACAATGAAAGATATTATCCGCGATGGACATCCAACGCTTCGTCAAAGAGCAGAAGAAGTTACATTCCCTTTATCTGCTGAAGACAAAGAAACCTTTTTAGCTATGCAAACATTTTTACGCAATAGCCAAGACCCGGAAATCTCAGAAAAATATCAATTACGCAGTGGGGTTGGCTTAGCTGCACCACAAATCAATGTGCCGAAACGTGCATTTGCGATATATCTACCTGATGATGGTAACGGTAAATCTTATGACATGATAGTGATTAACCCTAAAATCGTTAGTCACAGTGTCCAAGAAGGTTATTTACCTACTGGTGAAGGTTGTTTAAGCGTTGACGAAGATGTACCTGGACTTGTTCATCGTCATTATAGAATTAAAATTAAGGCATTCGATATGGATGGCAATGAATTTAGTTTACGTTTAAAAGGCTATCCAGCAATTGTCTTTCAACATGAACTCGATCATTTAAATGGGGTGATGTTTTTCGATCACATTGATGATCAAAATCCACTTCAACCTCATGCAAATGCGGTCGAAGTATAATGAAACACCTAAGAAGTTGTACGTGATGTACCTTCTTAGGTGTTTTACTTTTTACATAAATTCATCTCTACGTTCAGTATAGCTCACATTTAATGATTTAAGCTCCGCTTTTATGTGCTCAAACGTTTCAACATCTAATATTTCAGGATCATGGTCATGTTTAATATAATGATGATTGTGCGTTAAAGGACTCGGTTCGTTATATTCAAAAAACATTGTTACTTCATTTTCTCTAACTTCAAAATTAATACTCTTTAATGTTTTATCTTCACGCTTTAACTCTTTTTTAAGTTCTTCAATTATGCGGGTATCATTTTTCATTACGCTCACCTATTTTCATTTAAGTACAAGCAATTCATGGAAAGATGCTTACTATAAATGTAGTTTATCACAAACTGCTTTATTTATCTGATTACATAAGGTAAAATAAATACTAACTAGGTCATTGAACGTTGACATTATACATTTAAAATATAGAACGTATGCTTCAATATTTTAGAGTTGTTATCATTCGAATTGAAAACGTATGGTGCATACGTTAATGTAATTCTATGTCAAAGTTACCTTTTCTGCGTAGATACAATCCTATACCCTAATATGATTTATCCCACGCATCGATCGGATTTAAATAATACATATGCAAGTAACTAAGTCTATGAATGTATGGATTGAATGAAGTCTATCTTTACGATTTTACTTATTCAGTTCATGTTTTTTATTTTTACATTAAAACACTTAGATTCATGCATCATAAATATATATTTGCAAATTCTAGGAGGAAATATTATATGGCAATTTTTAAAGTATTTTATCAACATAATCGTGACGAAGTGATTGTTCGCGAAAATACACAAACGATTTATGTTGAAGCAGAAACAGAAGAACAAGTAAGACGTTATTTAAAAGAACGTCATTACAATATCGAATTCATAACTAAATTAGAGGGCGCACATTTAGAATATGAAGAAAAGTCAGAGCATTTCAACGTGGAGCGCGCTGAGTAATGAAGCAACTTCATAAAAACGAAGTGGGAGTATATGCACTTGGTGGTTTAGGTGAGATTGGTAAAAACACTTATGCTGTTGAGTACAAAGATGAAATCGTCATCATTGATGCAGGAATTAAGTTCCCCGATGATAACCTATTAGGTATTGACTATGTCATTCCTGATTATTCTTACCTTGAACAAAACCAAGATAAAATTGTTGGTTTGTTTATTACACATGGTCATGAAGATCACATTGGTGGTGTGCCCTACCTGCTTAAAAAAATCAATGTTCCTATTTATGGCGGCCCACTTGCACTCGGTTTAATCCGTAATAAGCTTGAAGAACATCATCTACTGCGCACAGCATCTTTAAATGAAATTGATGAAGATTCAGTCATCACATCAAAGCATTTTGAAATCAGCTTTTACCTCACAACTCACAGCATACCTGAAACGTACGGTGTAATTGTAGATACACCAGAAGGTAAAATTGTTCATACAGGAGATTTTAAATTCGACTTTACACCTGTAGGCGCTCCAGCAAACATTGCAAAAATGGCACGTCTTGGAGATGAAGGCGTACTATGTTTGTTGTCAGATTCTACAAATTCACTTGTTCCAGACTTTACATTAAGTGAACGTGAAGTAGGTCAAAATGTCGATAAAATTTTCAGGGGTTGTACTGGACGTATTATCTTCGCAACTTTTGCTTCAAATATTTACCGTGTTCAACAAGCTGTTGAAGCTGCCGTTAAATATAATCGCAAAATCGTTACTTTTGGACGTTCAATGGAAAACAATATTAAAATCGGGACAGAGCTTGGTTACATTAAAGCTCCGCCTGAAACTTTTGTAGAACCAAATAAAATTAATAGCATCCCTAAACATGAATTATTAATTTTATGTACAGGCTCTCAAGGTGAACCGATGGCTGCACTTTCACGTATTGCCAATGGAACACATAAGCAAATTAAAATCATTCCTGAAGACACTGTTGTTTTTAGTTCTTCACCGATTCCTGGTAATACAAAAAGCATTAACCGTACAATTAATGCATTGTATCAAGCTGGTGCTGAAGTGATTCACAATAAGATTTCAAACATTCATACGTCAGGTCACGGCTCTCAAGGTGATCAACAATTAATGTTACGTTTAATTCGTCCTAAATACTTCCTACCTATTCACGGGGAGTATCGTATGTTAAAAGCGCATGGACAAACAGGTGTTGATTGTGGTGTAGCTGAAGATAACGTCTTCATTCATGATATCGGAGATGTATTAGCTTTAACGCGCGATTCTGCACGTACTGCTGGACGTATTCCATCTGGTAATATATTAGTAGATGGTAGCGGTATTGGTGATATCGGAAATGTCGTGATTCGAGATCGTAAATTATTATCAGAAGAAGGTTTAGTCATTGTCGTTGTGAGTATTGACTTCAAAACGAATCAATTGCTTTCAGGCCCAGATATTATTTCTCGTGGTTTCGTTTATATGCGTGAATCTGGTCAATTGATTTACGATGCGCAACGTAAAATTAAAAAAGATGTCATTTATAAATTAAATAACAACGACAATATCCAATGGCATCAAATCAAATCATCCATCATCGAAACATTACAACCGTATTTATATGAGAAAACAGCACGTAAACCGATGATTTTACCAGTCATTATGAAAGTCAATGAAGACAAATAAATAGGTTCAAATCAAAACCACCCGCTTTCACGGGTGGTTTTTTGCGACTGAAATCCTCTGACTGGCTACCCCTTATAAAAGTAGTGAGACTGTACGACTTTCTCAGACTCACTTAATACAAGCGCTAATTTTTCTCATTCTCAGACTAAAAAATTTGACGTTTAATCAAGCGGTTTTATCACAAGCGGATTGATCAAGTTAGTATACGACTCATACAAACTATCATCAGTAAAATGAACTGCGTTTTTTTACATTTTTTAATAAACCTTTTCGGGCATACCTTTAAACTAATCGTTCATAAATATAGAGATTGATTACCTGTAAATCACTTTGATTTATCGGGTGATCAATCTCTGCCATTCATACTTTATTTTTCTCTCTCAACTTCATCTATCATCAGTTTAATCATTTTTCTGTTATAACGTGTATTTCAATCATTGCTTGTTCAAAATTAGTTTGATAAAAATATGCTAAACATCATAAAACTTTAATATCGAAAGTGATATTTTTGAGATCTTCGGTATTAATTTCCACATTTTCTCTACCACTTTGTAACGCTTTATGTGTTTCAAGGGTATATCTATCGCCAGATTTTGTATGGATGACAATATCACCTTTCGGAAGTTTATCACCTAAATACAAACCGTAAGACACATGCGCATACCTTACAATATGATCCAACTCTTTAAGTGTAATTTTCCCTTTATTTAATGTGACATTACGCTTAGGCGTGTATGTTGTACCATTAAAAAGGTAAGTGCCGTTAATATTTAAACGCACTTCATTTGATTTCAAAGGTGCATTTGAGTATGCCCAAATTTTTAAGTTCCCTTTTTTATCACCTATTTGAGATTTACTATATCTATCATATAACGATTTAACCGCTGCCGCTTCATTTTGCGAATGTACTCCTTGCACTTCAGGCGTCGCTGCGTGAGTTGTATTTGAAATACTGCCTAAAGCAGCTGTTCCTGTAAATCCAGTTAAAATAATTCCTGCCATCGTAAGTTTTGTTAAGCATTTTAAAGGCATCATTATCTCTCTCCTATCTTAGTTGAATCCAGTTTTTTAAACTGCACATCATGATGTATGTTTATTATATAACTAAAAATTAAAAATAAAATATACAGAATATTAAAGAATCTTAATTAAATCTTAATCCTCGTCAATTCAAGCACTCAAGTTCCATCACAACTCCACTTATAATAGATTGTTTGCATCTGAAGTTGCAGCTAAAGCAACATTATATTCATCGTTAATCAATATATGACTTCATATAAAAAACCGTTGCGACAAACAATCGCAACGGTTTAAATCATCATAAACTATGAGCTCATCCTTACCACTCGTGATTAGAGTAACATACTCTGAGGGACAAGCACTCTTACCATTAAAAAAGCATCTCATGATTGGCCAACTACAATCCATGTTCTCTTAATGTGCCATCTTTTTCTCATAGCGTGTTAAATCATTATCGTGACCAATCATAATTAAAATATCATCAAATTCTAATACCATTTCAGGGTCTGGCGCGACAATAATTTCTTTACCACGTTTAATAGCGATAATATTAATACCGTAGTTGGCACGAATATCTAAATCTACTAAACTTTGTCCTGCTAATTTTTCATTTACTTTCATTTCAATAATAGAGTGTTCATCTGAAAGTTCTAGGTAATCAAGAACTGTGCCGCTCGCTACATTATGTGCAATTCGGCGACCCATGTCACGCTCAGGATGGACAACCGTGTCCGCCCCTATTTTGTTCAATATTTTAGCGTGATAATCATTTTGTGCTTTGGCAGTAACTTTTTTGACGCCTAATTCCTTTAAAATTAACGTCGTCAGTGTACTTGCTTGGATATTTTCACCAATCGCAACGATGACATGATCAAAGTTTCTAATTCCTAAACTTTTCATAACAGCTTCATCTGTTGTATCCGCTACAACTGCATGTGTTGCGATATCACTATATTCATCTACACGATGTTCATCACTATCAATAGCCATCACATCCATATCAAGCGCATTCAGCTCACGTACAATACTTCCGCCGAAACGCCCTAAACCAATTACAACATACTCTTTATCCATGATTTACCTCCGTAATAAGAAAAGATCAAGCATGAAAATGGTAAAGTTAATCTTTGTATTCATACTTTAGATGTCGAAGTTAGTATTATACTTCCACATGTATTCATGATCATTATAACAGTTTGAACGGGTAACTTTCCCGTTCTCATTAACATGCGATATTAATGAATACTCCTATTTTCTACCTCTTACATAGTCTTTGTCAAATACAAATAGTTTAAGCAATAACGCTAATGATGGCAATAATAAAACGAGTCCTAAAATGAATACAATAATAAGTGCAATTGCCATTGAATCATTCGTCACCGCATGATCAATGCGCACATATGGATATAATAAATACGGCAATTTACTTATACCATAACCAAAGAATGCTGTTCCTATTTGAATAATGACAAATATAAACGCCATTCCATGGGCTTTTTTCAAATACGTTAGGATTCCCGCAATTAGAAACGCGATAAAGCTAATGATAAATAACCAACCATACGTAAATACCGCAGTATCAAAATGCGTTTTATTTTGCACACGTAATGATAAAAAGACAAATAATGAAATCATAATCATAGGTGCGCCCCACATGAGAAACCATTTACGTAATAATAAATAAGCTTCTTCATCTTTGGCTCTATGCGCATAAAATGTTAAAAATCCTGATGATACATAAAGGACGGTTACGATTGATAATAAAACAACCGCCCAGCCATATGGGCTTAAAAGTAATGCAATCCAATCCAAGTCAACAAGGTCATTCGATGTACGAATTAAATAGCCTCCTTCAGATATTGTTAAAACCGTTGATAAAGATGCTGGAATTAACAAACCTGAAATCGCATAAATCATCAACCAAGATAATTTTGAATCTTGTCCGTAATTCTCAAAAGCATAAAACGCACCACGTGCCGCTAACAAGATTAAAGCAAGTGAGCCTGGAACAAGTAATGCAGTTCCATAGTAATAAGCTGTATCTGGAAAAAATCCAACAATACCTACGAAGAAAAATACAAAAAATACGTTCGTCACTTCCCAAACAGGGTTTAAATAGCGTTGAATCAGTCCATTAATTTTCTTAGATTCACCAAACAATTTGGCATGCATGGAAAAGAATCCTGCCCCAAAATCGATGGACGCGACAATAATATAGCCGAAGAGGAATAACCATAATACTGTAATACCTATCAATTCATAGCTCATTGAAATTCACCTCTTCTTTCTGCTTGTAACTTAGCGATGTCATCTGAAATCGATTGATTTTTAAACATTCTGACGAGGACAAAGGTCGTTGAGAATAATAAAACGAAATATAATAAGGCAAATAAAAGTGTTATAAAAGGTAGTCCGCCTGCTGTTGTAGCCGCATCTTGAACTTTAAGTATCCCTCTAACCATCCATGGTTGACGTCCTAATTCTGTTAAAAACCAACCAAACTCAATCGCAAGCATACTCGCTGGTCCAGTTAGAAGAATGGCATACAACAACCATTTCTGATGTGGATTCCACTTTTTCACCCATAACGCCACGACGTAAAGTGCTGAAACTACAAAACAAAAAATTCCAAATATAACCATTAAATCAAAGAAATAATGCACAATGAGTGGTGGTAATTCATCTTTTGAAAATTCGTTAAGCCCTTTCACTTTTGTATCAAAACTTGAGTCTGATAAAAAGCTTAACGCACCTGGTATACGTATAGCACCCTTGACTTCTTGGGTAGATTCATCTAAGACACCAAACAACACTAAATCTGCTTTAGATTCTGTATTGAAATGCCATTCGTAGGCGGCCAATTTTTCAGGCTGTTCTTGATGTAAAAATTTAGCCGATAAATCACCTGCAAGCATTGATAACATTGAAAATATTAATCCTGCAATCATCGTCAATTTAAGTGCTTTTTGATGGTAAATCGTATCTTCTTTCACTTTGTTTTTTATCAATTTAAATGCCGCTATTGTTGCTAAAATAAAAGCCATTGTCATGAGTGCTGTTGCAACAACGTGAAATGAGCGCACAAAAAATGACGCATTAAACATTGCGGCAATCGGATCGACGTTGACCATTCTCCCATTTGAAATCTCCATACCTGCTGGTGTATTCATAAACGAATTCACAGATGTTATAAAAAATGCTGAAAATGTGCCACCGATTATGACAGGTATACTAATAATAAAATGTGTCAATTGATTTTTAAATCGATTCCATGTATAAAGATAAATACTTAAAAATATCGCTTCAAAGAAAAACGCAAATGTCTCCATAAATAATGGTAGTGCAATGACATGTCCGCCAATACGCATAAATGTAGGCCATAACAAGGACAACTGAAGCCCAATGATTGTTCCAGTAACTACCCCAACAGCTACTGTAATCGTATAACCTTTCGCCCATCTTTTAGCTAACGCCAAATAGCGTTCACTTTTTTTCTTAATCGCTAAAAATTCAGCGATTGCAAAAAATACTGGCATCCCCACGCCAATCGTTGCAAATATGATATGGACGGCAAGTGTCATTCCAGTTAAAAATCGACTTAATTCAACTGCATCCATTTCATCACTCCTTTTATCTTTTTCCAAAGCAACTTACATTATACTGACACAACAATTGAAACAGAATGTGTATGCTTATTTAATGAGTGACAATTTAATGACATGACGCAAAATTGCCATAATTTACAATTTGACTTTCTAAAAATTAGATTTATAATTTTAAATTCAAAAATATAGCTACGTCATGTATACTGTAATAATTGAGTGAAAAATATGCGCGTAAAGGAAGGTCTGAAGATGCCAAATATCGTTATTTATACGCAAAATGATTGTCCACCTTGCACATTTGTTAAAAATTACTTAACTGAAAAACAAGTTGAATTCGAAGAACGTAATATTTCAAACGCAACCTACCGTCAAGAAATGATTGACTTGGATGCTTTTGCAACACCTTTGATTCTTATTGACGATGAACCTATGTATCAAGTAGATATGGATAAACTTAATCAAAAACTAGGATTATAACAACACAAGGGTGTATGACAACGTTGTCATACACCCTTGTAGTATATTCTATCTTTATGCTTTTGTTGTATACGCATGAACAAGTGACACCACTTCATCCACCGTTGCACACTGAATCGCTTTGTCTGCAAGCTGTTGCATCTCAGTTTGACTTAATTGTTTAATTTGGCGACGCGCTTTTAGAATTGAAGTCGCACTCATTGAGAATTCATCTAATCCTAAACCTAATAGTAATGGAATCGCAGTTTCATCTCCTGCCATTTCACCACACATACCTGTCCATTTACCTTCTTTATGAGAAGCTTCGATGACTTGCTTAACAAGTCTTAAAATCGCAGGATTATAAGGTTGATATAAATACGACACGCGTTCTGACATACGGTCAGCTGCCATAGTATATTGAATTAAGTCGTTCGTTCCGATACTAAAGAAGTCTACTTCTTTCGCAAATACATCTGCAAGTGCTGCAGTAGAAGGAATTTCCACCATAATACCAAGTTCGATATCATCGCTTACGGTAACACCTTCATTTTCAAGATTTGCTTTTTCTTCTAATAATAACGCTTTCGCATCACGGAACTCTTGGACTGTCGCAACCATTGGGAACATGATATTTAATTTTCCATACGTAGAGGCGCGTAATAACGCACGTAATTGCGGACGGAAAATATCAGGTTGATCTAAACATAAACGGATTGCACGATATCCAAGGAATGGATTCATTTCTTCTGGTAAGTTTAGATAAGGTAACTCTTTGTCACCGCCAATATCTAACGTACGAACAACAACGCGTTTGCCATTCATTTCTTCGAGCACTTTTTTATAAGCTTCGAATTGTTCGTCTTCAGTTGGCATATTATCGCGTCCCATGTATAAGAACTCAGTACGATATAAACCGATACCTTCAGCACCGTTATCTTTAACACCTTCTAAATCATTTGGTGTTCCAATGTTTGCAGCTAGCTCAACATGTTGACCATCAAGCGTTTTAGACGCTTCATCACGTAATTTTTTTAATTCTTCACGGTCTGCAAAGAATGATTGACGCTTATGTTGATATGCTTTAAGTTCATCATCTGTTGGATTTACAATGACATCACCAGTTAAACCGTCAACAATCATCATGTCACCTTGTTTAACGTTTGAAGTTATCGTTTTTGTCCCAACAACTGCTGGAATTTCAAGTGAACGACTCATAATTGCAGAATGAGAAGTACGTCCACCAATATTTGTTACAAACCCTTGTACATATTGTTTGTTTAGTTGTGCAGTGTCAGAAGGCGTTAAATCGTGACCTACAATCACTACACTTTCATCAATAATACTTGGATTTGGAAGTTCCACACCTAAAATGTGCGCTAAGACACGTTTAGAAACGTCACGGATATCAGCAGCACGTTCTTTCATGTACTCATTATCCATCGACTCAAAAATCATAATGAAGTTTTGAGTGACTTCCGTTAACGCGTGTGGTGCGCTAGCTTTTTCATCACGAATTTTAGCTTCGATCGGTTGAATTAATTCTGGATCGTCTAAAACAAGTAAATGTGCATCAAAAATAGCCGCTTTATCTGGTCCTAATTGTTCCTCAGCGTTATTTCTAATTTTAGTTAGTTCGATTTTAGAGTTTTTTAATGCTTCATTAAATTTAAGCACTTCTGCTTCAGTATCGTTCGTCGTTGTTTCAGAGAAACTCAAATCTGGTTCGATGAGCATATAGGCTTTAGCAATTGCGACACCGTCAGATGCAGCAATACCTTTCATGATTTCAGACATTATTTTGTTAAACCTTCTTTTGATAAGACTTCAGAAATAGCTTGAATTGCTTCTTTTTCGTCGCTACCATCTGCGTAGATTGTAATTTCAGCGTCTTTACCCACACCTAAGCTCATAACACCCATGATTGATTTTAAGTTAACTTTTTTCGCATTGTATTCTAATTGAATATCAGAATCAAACTTTGAAGCAGTTTGAACTAACATTGTCGCCGGGCGTGCGTGAATTCCTGTTTCGTCAATAATTACATATGATTGTTGTTCCATCTTTTATCTTACTCCTTCTATTCCATAAATTCATTAGCATAAATTTATTTTTAAATTAGCTACTTAGCATTACATTACCAAAAAGTACATTTATTTTCAATTCGAAAATAGTTGTCATGATACGTTTTCTCTTGCTTTTCAACAATTTTTCGTCAATTCAGATAAGAGACTTTACAACATTTTCGCATTTTTGAATATGTTCTTTACCAACTTTCATCATAAAATAGTAACTAATTGATGCTGATACAGCTTGACCTACTAATGGAAACCAACGCGTTTGTTTCGCAGCTGTACGTTTAGCTACGTCGCGTATAACAATGCGCAGGATGCCTTTAGATACTTTTTTACCTATTAATTGGCTACCTTGCAAGCCTGCAGCTATCTTGATGCGGTTTTTCATATCATCTGTCATTTTATTCACTTGTTTATGATCCAAGCCATAAATTTTATTGACATCTTCTATAATATCTTTCATTAGCTTCATATCTACCCCTACATCGAATCCCGGAATAGGTATTACCGTAGCACCTGAAGACACCAATGCTTTTTTCTTAATGACTGATTCTGCGTATTGACGTCTTTTTTCGATTTCAGCTTCTGTTTTCGGTAATGCATCCTTCACTTTAATTTCATCAATATGCATCACTTTATTACTCATTTTTCGCGTCATTTTATCTTTTAAACCCATAACTAGGCCACCTTTCAACGATATAATAACTATATATACCCTTTTTTATCATGCGTTATGCTGTAATGTAACAAATACAACTTTTAAATATTTAGAAGGTTTATAATGTGGGTGTGTTTTAAAATCTTTAGGTAATCCCATCACTTCGTCTAATTGATAGGAAACATTCGCTTGATTCAAAGTTGTTTTAATCGTATTTTTAAATGCATTAAGCGTATACATACTATGATTGGTGCTTAATATCAATGTACCGCCTGGATTGAGTATCTTTAAGGCGTTTTGAATTAATAAGCCATAATCTTTCGTAACAGAAAAGGTCTTCTTTTTGTTTCTAGCGAAGCTTGGTGGATCAATGACAATTGTATCGTACGTATAACCATGTCGTTCCGCATATTTATAATAATCAAACGTGTCCATGACATAAATAGATTGTGAACTAGGGTCAATGCCATTAATACCGAAATTTTCTTCCGTAAGTTGTCGTGAACGATTTGCTAGGTCTACACTTGTCGTTTGTGCCCCATTCGTAGCGGCGATGACAGAAAATGCACCCGTATAACTAAATAAATTCAAGACCCGTTTACCATGACTATAATAATCTCGTAATTTTTTTCTTACTTCTTTTTGGTCTAAAAATATTCCAGTCATTGGGCCATCAACTAAGTGCACATTATAAAAAGTAAAATTTTCTTCAATAATAATTGGAAATTGTGTTTTTTTACCTAACACCCAACCACTTTTAATTTCATCATTTTTAAAACGTGTTTTTTCATAAATAGATTTAAATGGAAAGATGGCTTGTATTGCTTCTAAAATATCGGCTCTAAATTGATAAATGCCTTCAGAATACCATTGAACTAAAAGATGGCCATCATAATAATCAATTGTAAGTCCCCCTACACCATCACCTTCGCCATTAAACAGTCTAAAGGCATTCGTTCCTTCGATGTGATAATAATACGCACGCACATCATGTGCTTGTTGAAATAATGTTTTGAAGAATAACGTATTAATCGCTGTTTCACTATCATAAGATAAAATCCAACCTAATCCTTTATGTTGGCGCCCCACATAACATGTTGCGATAAATTCACCTTTTGATGATTTTAATTGGAAAAGGTCTCCTTCATTCAAACGGTCACTTTTAAAAATATCTGTTTCCACTATTAAAGGATACTGATTGAAATATTTTTCTTCTTTCCCTTTATTTAAAATTGCTGTTTTCATAATGTCAGCCTTTCTTTTATAGCATTTATTTTAGTTTAACATGAATCAAAGGAATCAATGAAAGTCTTTTTATTGGTGTTCATTTCAAATTATCAGAAATGAAAACATCAAAATCTATAATCAAAGCAAATTAAATCAAATAAACAGGATGAGACATTTCAGTCTCATCCTGTTTCAACACCCTCATTAAACGTGATTTTCATGATTTTCAATTTTTTCAGGTGACGGTTGGCGTAATTGGAATACAAAAGCCACAATTGCTGGTATTAACATTAAAACTAAAATTGGTGTAATAAAAATAGATAACATCAATCCGTGAATCAAAATTACGATATATTCTGTTAATAACTTGAAGAACAGAATGCTTATCATAAACAATTTTAAGTAATAATGACTACCTTTCATCATATTTGTAACGGATGTCCATATAAATATCGTCACAATTAATAGTAATAAGAATAAGCTTACCCATTCATAAACATATTGTGTTTGTGATAGTTGCCAATCACCTGATAAAAATAATCCATTGCGGTTTTTAAATTCTACTAAAATGAAGAAAAATAACACAACCCCGCACGCAATGGATACGTATTCTCTTTTTAACCATTTAGGTCGATGTAAGAACGATGGAATGTCATCTTCTTCTAACGTTGCCCAACTCAACCATTTGTCTTTAAAGGCTTCACGTTTACGTCTTAGTTTTTCGATATCAATGCTACGACGTGTACGATATGAAAAGTCTTGCGTAAGTTCATTTGTGCGATCTTGGATATCTTTGAAGTGGTATTTTGATTGACCCGCAAAACTATATTTTTTACTACGAGAATAAGGATTTTCTTCTCCTGTGATTTCTTCTTGCGTCATAGGTAATGCTCGACGTAAAAATAAAAAGTTCCAAATCGCCATTTGGCCAAGCAACCATAATATTACGAAAAACGTGTTAATACTTAATACATCTATAGGCGCAACTTGTCGTTCCTCTATCCGACTATAAAGTGCCAGTTGCCCAATGATATAACAAAGACCATAACTTATGATAATCCATAGATAATGTTTTTTACGATTAAACGGATTAAGTTCATCTTTGTACGTGATATATCCAATATGTATTAAGAATGGAAAAACAAAAACAAAAGCTACAATACCGTAAACTTGTGACATGAATATTAACGTTAAGACAAAATAAATAATACCAATTAATAAAAACAGTATTGAAATATCATAATCAAAACGTGTTGTGTTCGTTAGCGTTCTCCCAATAAAAATCATAAAAAGACCAAATAATAAGATGATAATGCCACTCACTAAAGGTATTTCACCAATATAATTACTCATAACGCGAATAATTTCATTAAAAAAGGCCATAATAAAGTCCCACAAGTTCTCAATGTGAATCGCTGGCTTTTTATGTGCACTGAATTGGTGAATAAGTGGAATATTAAGGAAAATAATAACACTTAATAAAATAGAAACTGCACCGATGATGTAACTGTAGATCACTTCGGTGTATTTATTAAACAAAGACATCCGCTTCACCTCACAATTATTATATACGAAGACGCAGTACATGTCTTTATAAAAAACAAATCTCATTCTTAAGATGGAGAGACGTAAAACGTTGTAAATACACGTATTTTTCAGTTTTTATAAAACAATGTTTATCATACTGCTTTCACTATATTTATTTATATTATCTTTTTAAACACGATTAAAACATACTTTATTCATAAGATTAACGCATTTATTTATTATACCAAAAGTTACATTTGTTTGTTACCCTTCTTTAAATGTTTAATAAATAAATATGTGGGAACTCTTAGAAGTAGATAACATAAAAGGAGAGATGTTATATGTCTAAAGAAGAAATCAAAAAAGCAGCAGAAAATGCTAAAGATAAAGAACAAGAATTAAAAGATAAAAAAGATGATGCTAAAGATGGTGCTAAAGATGGTGCTGAAAAAACGAAAGATGATATCCAAAGCTCTTTTGAATAACGCATCCATTCAATAGCTGTATCTATTCACGGGGTCAGAACGGTTTATGTTCTGACTCCTTTTTTATTAACTGTAGTTTATTTAGATTCTTACACTTATTCGCATATCATTGATTAAATTAGCGTGTCTCAAAATACATTCAATTACCATTCAAACCTTATAACCAGCACTTTTCGTCAACGTTTAATCCACCATTCGATTCCACGCATTGACATTTAGTGACGTCGGGTGTATAGTGACGTTAATCAATTCAATAAACACACACTAGGGGTGTGCAAACTGAGATGAGGTCATCACCTCAAACCCTTTGAACCTGAACTAGATGATACTAGCGTAGGGAAGTGTGAAGATAAACTCTAAATGATTCACAATACGTCTGTTATTTGTGACCTTTCATTTGGTGTTCTATTTACACGCCCACGCACAGTACCTTGTTTAGGTGCTGTGTTTTTGTATATATAGGAGGATGTTTATGCGTTCAAAACGAAAAGGTTTAACATTATCTGACATATTAGTTACAGTGTTAATCTCTGTCATTTTTGCTGTTATTTATAATCTTTGGTGGGTGGCATACTATACCGTTCAACCTCTCGGCTTACATCTTGATCAATTGATGTATGGCATGTGGTTTGCAGCTGCTGTTGTGGCCTACCTTATCATTCCGAAAATGGGGATTGCTTTAATCGCTGAATTTGCAGCAGGTGCAGGAGAAACAATTATTATGGGCCGCTTTGATATTCCTACGATTATTTATGCCCTACTCCAAGGTTTAGCATGTGAAATTGTTTTTGCGATTTTTAAATATCAATCACGTGCATTTATGGTAAGTGTTTTAGCAGGGATGGCAGCAGCCATTATTAGTTTTCCAGTTGATTGGTATTATGGCTATTTAAATGAAGTTGCCGCTTGGAATTTAATTTTACTTATTATATTCCGTTTACTCAGTGGTGCTGTTTTAGCAGGGGTATTTCCTTATTATCTTGTGAAAGCATTAGACAAAACAGGTGTTACCAAACTATTCCGCCCTGCATCTAAAGAAGATTATGATGCATTATAAGGAGCATTCATCGTGTTAAAAGCTACAAATTTACGTTTAAAATACCCTAATGGTCCTAAAAAAATTTTTGATGGGCTGAACATCGAAATTAAAGAAAAAGAAAAAGTACTTTTACTCGGTCCCTCAGGTTCTGGTAAGAGTACGTTGTTGAATGTCTTAAGTGGCATCGTACCCAACTTAATCGATTTACCTATGAAATATGATGACTTAAAGGTTGCCAAAAATGCTGGAGTTATTTTTCAGGATCCTGATTCTCAATTTTGTATGCCACAGGTGAATGAAGAACTTGCGTTTGTGTTAGAGAACCTTCAAGTCCCCCAAAATGAAATGGATCAAAAAATTTCAAAAGTTTTGGAGCAAGTACAATTAGATGTTCATCCTAAGCATGCGATACATCGATTAAGTGGAGGAATGAAGCAAAAACTAGCGGTTGCAGGCACCCTTTTACAAAAAGCGGATACGTTGTTTTTAGATGAGCCTACAGCCATGTTAGATACTGAAGCAACTGAAAATTTATGGACATTGTTAAAAACGTTATGGGAAGATCAAACAGTATTAATTGTTGAACATAAAGTAGAACATATATGGGATGTTGTCGATCGTGTTATTTTAATGAATCATGACGGACAAATAATTCAGGATGGAACACCTTCTGACATCCTCACCCATTTTGAAGAGACCTTAACAGATTACGGCGTGTGGCACCCTAGAGCATGGCAAGTCGCTCCACCGGTTGTCCAACACAATACACATTCTAATTTTCGTCTTACTTTTAAAAATGGCATCATCAAACGAGGCAAAAAGCACTTATATTCAGTAGACACTTTTCAAGTGCAATCAGGTGATTGGATTGTAATTACTGGAAAAAACGGAGCAGGCAAGACTACTTTTTTTGAATCACTGATGCAACTCATCCCGTATGAAGGTAGCCTTACATTCAATGACACTCCCATTCGTAAACTTAAAACCGCTTCATGTCATATGTTTTTGGTTTATCAAAATCCTGAGCTTCAATGTTTACAAAATTCAGTTTATGATGAAATTTTCATTAATTTCAAGCATCAAAATGCCGAAGATGCCCATGAAGCAACTGTAGAAATGTTAACATTACTGGATTTAATTCATGTTAAATCTCAACATCCCTTTGAACTTTCAATGGGTCAAAAACGCCGTTTAAGTGTTGCGATTGCGTTAAGTACATCCGCAGATATCATCTTGTTAGATGAACCTACATTTGGGTTAGATAGTCATAATACATTTAAACTTATTGATTTATTTCAACAACGTATTCAACAAGGCCAGGCCATTATAATGAATACGCACGATCCAGAAATCATTCAACGTTATCCCACACATCATTACATCATAGAAAATGGAAAAATGTTTGAAAGTAAGGTGACAACATGATTGAATCTTGGAAGTCATATCGAACATTTATGGATAAAGTCAATATAATAACGAAGTTGTTTCTAGGTATCGCATTATTCGTATTTGTGATTTTCGTACATAATTTTGATACGATGCTATACCTTGTCTCACTCATGTTTCTTTTGACTTTGATACTCAGTGGTGCTAAATTCCGAGTTTTATTTATTTTCATCACACTGAGTACATTGTTTGCCATCAGTTCATCACTTTTTATGATTTTTTACGGTAATGGACATCATGAGCTCTTCAAAATTGGATTTATTCGCATTACGGAAGAAAGTCTCGTTCGTGGGTTGCACTTATCTCTAAGAACGTTGGTCATTAGCTTTTTTGGTTTAGCTATCGCGTTTACGTCGCAAGTTATTATGATTTTTTATAGCTTTATGCAACATCTACGCGTCAAACCTAAAATCGCATATGCATTTATGGCTGCTTTTCGGATGTTACCGTTAATTATGGAATCTTTTATCCAATTGAGACATGCCCTTAAAATGCGTTATCAAATGATTCAAAAATCTCATTATCGTGGTACAAAACGGTTTTATCATATTTTAATACCTTTATTAAGTCAGAACATGCGTAAAGCGCATCGTCTTTCTGTCGCAATGGAAATGAAAGGATTCAAAGATGGACCGCGAACGTATTATTATGATGCGCCTTTTAGTTACCGCGATATATTACTTATCGTTTCTATCATTGGTATCGTACTCTGTGCTTTAATGTTGAGTCATTATATACCGATTACTGGCATTACGGATGTACGATAGGTGCTTTGCGTTTTCACGATCTCGATGATGTGAAAAGGCACACCATTTCCTTTCCTACCTTTCCATCTGCAAAGGAAATAACCCGTTTAAAGAGCCCTTCTCACACTTATTGTGTTTGAAGGGCTCTCATGATATATATCGCTAAATGGTATAACTTATACTTCCAATTATGTGGTGACAAATGATGCAACAAATAAGTCTTATTTTAATGCTTTATTGGCAATATCTTTACGATAAAATAATGCGTCGTTTTCAATTTTAGAAACACGTTGATATGCTAATTCTTGGGCTTTTTGGATCGTATCACCTTCACCTAAAGCAAGAATGACACGCCCGCCACTTGTCACAAAATTTTGTGCCTCATCCTTTTTCAACCCACTTACAAAATAATGCTCTAAATCTTCTTCAAAACCAGTCACGTGATGACCTTTTTCATAAGAAGCAGGATAGCCTTTAGATGCTAACATCACACCCACAACCGATTCAGACTTCCATTTTTGTGAAATAGGCTTTTTGTCTTTTAACTCTAAAATATGTGCCATCAAATCACTTTCAAGACGCGTTAATAACACTTGTGCCTCAGGGTCACCAAAACGTGCATTGAACTCTATCACTTTAGGTCCTTCTTTCGTTAAAATAGCACCAATATATAGAATACCAAAATAATGGTAACCTTCTGCTTTTAACGCTTTAGCAATGGGTTGAGCAATACGATCATTCGTTTGACGTAAAACGTCATCACTAATATGCGGAACGGGACAATACGCACCCATACCACCTGTGTTAGGTCCTTGATCACCATCATAAGCACGCTTATGGTCTTGTGCAATCGTTTCAAATGGAACAGCATAGTCCCCATTCACAAATGTCATGACTGAAAATTCTTCGCCTTCCAAAAAGGCTTCAAATACCACTTTATCATTGTCATTTGGATATAACGTATGCACGGCATCGACGGCCTCTTCACGTGTATGTGCAATGATAACGCCTTTCCCCGCTGCTAAACCATCCTTTTTTAATACCACAGGTAATGCGCACGTATCAACATAGTTTAACGCTTCATTTTTGTCATTAATTTCACGATAGTCTGCCGTTGGAATATCGTATTTTTTCATTAAATTTTTGGCAAACGTTTTAGATCCTTCTATTTGGGCTGCTGCTTGATTTGGCCCAAACACTGAGATGCCTGCCTCAATTAATAAATCTGCTAACCCATCTGTAAGAGGTTGCTCAGGACCAATAATCACCCACTCAATCGCATGATTCTTAGCAAAATCAAGAATGGCATCATGGTTTGTTTCAGCAATTTCTGAATGAATGTTTGCTATAGAAGTCATCGCATCATTACCCGGAATGACATCAATATGTGTAACAAGTTTCGATTGATTTAATTTATGCACAAGCGCATGTTCACGACCGCCACTACCAATAACGAGTATTTTCATTTTTAGTTCCTCCATTAATGTTTAAAATGACGTACACCTGTTGTCACCATAGTGATGCCATAACGGTTTGCCATATCTATAGAATCTTGATCTTTGATGGAGCCACCAGGTTGAATAATTGCTTTGATGCCTGCTTTGGCGGCAAGTTCGACTGTATCGTCCATTGGGAAAAAGCCATCTGAAGCTAAAGCAACTTGGTCATTCATTTCAATGGCTTGACGAATGGCAATGTCTGCTGCACCGACGCGGTTCATCTGACCCGCACCCACACCTACAGTTTGATGGTCATTCGCAAGGACAATCGCGTTACTTTTAACCGCTTTTGCCACTTCCCATCCTAGCAACAATGCGTCCCATTGTGCTTCTGTAGGTTGTACATCCGTAACAACTTTCATCTCTTTGCGCGCCGTTTGTACATCATCTTTATCTTGGACTAAATAACCACCAGATACAGAAACAAACTCTTGTTCACCAAAGATAGGCGCCATATCAATTTGAAGTAAACGAATATTTTTCTTTTGAGACAAGATCTCTAGTGCTTCTTCATCGTATGATGGCGCAATGATTACTTCTAAGAAAATCTCATGTAATTGTTGAGCCAATGCTTTAGTTACTGTTCTATTAAGTGCAACGATACCCCCGAAAATAGATGTCGAATCTGCTTGAAATGCATGTTCGAAAGCTTTTTCGATTGTTGCACCAAGCCCTACTCCACATGGATTCATATGTTTCACCGCAACAGCTGCTGGCTCGTCAAATCGTTTTACAAGTGTTAACGCCGCATCTGCATCTTTAATGTTGTTGTAACTTAGAGGTTTGCCATGATGTTGCACAGCACCTGCTAAAGTATTAGATGCTTCAGAGGTACGTACAAAATATGCGTTTTGTTGTGGGTTTTCACCGTAACGTAATGCTTCTTTATTCTGACTAAAGTGATTAACAATGGCTTGGTCATATTCTGCAGTATGTTGATATACTTTTAACATTAATGATTTACGAAATGCTTCATCTAAAGTATTCGATTTTAAACGCTGTAACACTTCATCGTAATCTTCACTATGCACCACTGTTGTCACGTGCTTAAAGTTTTTTGCCGCTGCACGGAGCATCGTTGGCCCGCCAATATCAATGTTTTCAATGGCATCTGCTTCTGATACATCTGGATTTTCCACTGTCTTTTGGAAAGGATATAAATTGACGACAACCATGTCAATAAGGTCGATATCTTGTGCTTTTAATTGCTCTAAATGTTCTTGTTTGTCACGATCAGCTAAAATCCCGCCGTGAACAGCAGGGTGTAATGTTTTCACACGTCCATCCATTATTTCATCAAAATGCGTTAAATCTGAAACGGAAGCAACAGGTATGCCTGCAGATTCAATAGCGCGTAATGTTCCACCTGTTGAAAATAATGCAAAGCCTTGATCAACAAGTCCTTTAGCAAAATCTTCTATTCCTGTTTTATCTGACACACTTAAAATCGCTTTTTTCATTTAGAAATCTCCTTATCGAATAATCTTTTGAATGACTTCAGGATACAATTCATATTCCAATGCTTTAATGCGTTGCTCAAGATCTGTCACTGCATCATCAGGATATATTGGACATTCTCGCTGCGCAATGACTTCCCCAGTGTCCATGCCAGCATCTACATAATGTACCGTTGTTCCTGTTGTTGTTTCCCTGTTGTTTAACGCCTGTTCTACCGCATGCTTGCCTTTATATTTAGGAAGAAGTGACGGATGTATGTTTAAAATCCGTCCTTCATAAGCATGGAGCAGTGTTTCCCCTATTAATCGCATATAGCCTGCTAACACAATCCATTCAACACCGTCTTTTTGAAGTGAGTCACATAATGTTTCTTCGAAGTGCTGTTTTGAAGAAAACTGCTTCGGATCATATGCATAAATATTGACATGATACTTTTGGGCAAGTGAAACACAAGGTGCGCCTGGTTGATCCGTATATAAACCAGTCATCTCGATATTTTCAAGTTTCCCTCTCTCAATATGCTGCATAATATTATCAAAATTGGTACCTGATCCTGACGCGAAAATGGCTATTTTAACCATTTTTACACCCCCGACAAACGAATCGGTTCAGATGTTTCATCTATATAACCAATCGTATAGGCTTCACAGTTTTCTTGTTTTAATAATTCATGGACGCGTTGCTCATCTTCAGCTGATACCACCATCGTATACCCAATTCCCATGTTGAAAATGTTATACATTTCTGCAGTTTCAATTTGTCCTTGTTGTTGTAACCAATCGAAAATACGTGGCGTCGGGAATGATGTTGTATCAATGACCGCTGTTTTCCCCTCAGGTAAAGCACGTGGAATATTCTCAAAGAAACCTCCACCTGTAATATGTGTCATCGCTTTAATTTTCACTTCTTTTTTTACAGCTAATACTGGACGTACATATAAAGCTGTTGGTTTTAACAAAACGTCTAAGTATGAGGATTCATTTGAAAACGTATCATGAACATTGACACCTGATTCTGCAACCAATTTACGCACTAAGCTGTATCCATTTGAATGGATACCATGTGAGGCCAAACCTATAATGATGTCACCTTTAGCGACCTGACTGCCATCAATATAGTCTTCTTTTTCAACAGCACCAACTGCAAAACCAGCAACATCGTATTCCCCTTCATGATACATGTCACCCATTTCTGCAGTTTCGCCACCTATAAGGGCCATACCTGTTTCCTCACAGCCATCACTAATTCCTTTAACAATGTGTTCAATAACCTCTGGAATCACTTTATTTGTTGCAATGTAATCTAAAAAGTAAAGTGGTTCTGCTCCAGTTGTCAAAATATCATTCGCACACATCGCTACGGCATCTATACCTATCGTGTCATGTCGATCGTAATCAATTGCTAATTTTAATTTCGTACCCACACCATCCGTTCCAGAGACTAATACAGGCGCTTTCATATTCAGTTGTGACAAGTCAAATGTCGCACCAAAACCACCTAGACCGCCTAGTACCTCTTTACGCATAGTACGTTCAACATGGCGTGACATGCGTTTTACCGCTTGATATCCCGCTTCAATATCTACACCAGCTTGCTTATATGATTCAGCCATGACTTTACACTCCTCTACGCTTTAATTCTTTTGCTACCGGTAATTCATGATCTACAATTTCAATTGGATATGCTCCAGTAAAGCATGCATTACATTCGCCTTTAGAACCATATTGTTTAAAGACATCATGCATACCCTCTACAGATAAATACGTCAGTGAGTCTGCACCAATCATGTCTCTAATTTCATCAAGATCATATTGCGCCGCCATTAATTCAGCATGTGTTGATACATCAATACCGTAATAACATGGATTTTTAAGAGGTGGAGATGAAATGCCCATATGCACCTCTTTTGCTCCAGCGGATTTTAACGTCTTTACAATATGTTTGCTTGTCGTGCCACGGACAATAGAATCATCAATCACCACGACACGTTTACCTTCAATGACATCACGAATTGGCGCATGTTTCATTCGAACTTGACGTTCGCGTACTGCTTGATCAGGTGTTATAAATGTGCGCCCGATATAACGATTTTTAAGTAATCCTTGTTCGTTTGGCACACCAGAAGCTTCCGAAAAGCCTTTAGCTGCTTGTAACGATGAATCAGGAACGCCAATTACGATATCTGCTTCAACATCCATTTCGTTCGCTAATTGTCTACCTAAAGCTTTTCTCACTTGATAGATAGAGTGCTTACGAAATTCTGAATCTGGACGTGCGAAGTAAACATATTCCATTGAACACATGCGATGATCGATATCAGACGTGTAATGATCGTAGTCAATATCATCTTCATTTGAAAAAGTAATCAGTTCCCCTGGCTCAATATCACGTATATATTCCGCACCAATCGCCGTAAATGCGCATGTTTCGCTCGCAACACAATAGGCACCATCAACTTTACCTAGCATTAATGGGCGCACACCACGGTGATCTCGTGTTGCGGTCAATTGTTGTTCATTTAAAATGACACAACTGAAAGCCCCTTTCATTTGTTTTAGTGCTGATTTTTGATTTGTTTTAATTGATTTTGAAGTCCCCTTAATCAAAAGATGTGCCAGCACTTCTGAATCACTTGTCGTTTGAAAAATACCGCCTGTAGATTCAATCGCTCTTCGTAATTGAAGTGCATTCGTAAGGTTCCCGTTATGGGCTAATCCTAGATCACCTTTGGAATGTTTAAATAAAAACGGTTGCACATTAGACACTTCGCTAGCACCAGTCGTCGCATAACGTACGTGTCCAATCGCGTGTTTATAGCCTTCAAGAGATTTTAATTGTGCATCCGAAATCGCTTCAGTTAATAATCCCATTCCTCTTGCACCAAAGAGTTGTTCACCATTAGAACATACAATTCCAGCACCTTCTTGACCGCGATGTTGTAAACTGTGTAGTGCAAGGTAAGTTAAGTGTGCTGCATGAGGATGATTCCATATTCCGAAAATACCGCATTCTTCATTTAATCCGCGGATGTCATACATGCCTCAATTGCTCCTTCCCATTCACGCTTAATGTCAGATGTTCGACGTTCAATAGTTGTATCAGAACCTTGAACTTTAAATGCATCTTGATCCGTAAATGTACCAATTTTGATTGCATCTTTCATATTAAATTCTTGTCCTGCTTTTACACTTACAATATAGCGACCTGGTGTTTCACTAAAGAACAGTTCTCGTGAAAACGGTAATACAGCATCAATTCCTAAATCAAAATATGCACTCATTCGAGCTAGCGTAATTAATACGCCACCTTTACCTACTGTTTGAACGTGTGACAATTGACCACTTCGAACGGCTTCACGAATGGCTTCACCACGTGCTGCTTCTTCTGTTAAATCCACATGTTCTGATTCATGATTCACGCGTTGATATAATAGTTTTTCAATTTGGCTACCACCAAAATGCGCCTTCGTATCCCCTACTAAATACAACGTATCGCCTGCTTCTGGCTGGAAATTATTCAAATAATCAATATCCTCAATTAATCCCACCATACCAACTACTGGCGTTGGGAAAATGGAAGACGTACGGGTTTCGTTATATAATGAAACGTTCCCTGAAACCACTGGTGTTTGTAATACATCACATGCTTCTGCCATTCCGCGTGTAGAATCAATTAATTGCTGATAAATTTCTTTTTTCTCAGGTGAACCATAATTTAGGCAATCAGTCATCGCTAAAGGTTTAGCACCCACAGCAATAAGATTACGATATGCCTCAGCAACCACCATTTTGCCACCTTCATATGGATCATTAAAAACATAGCGTGCTTCACCATCGATAGTAGAGGCTACTGCTTTATTCGTCCCTTCAACACGTACAACAGATGCTTGTAAACCTGGTTTTACGATTGTATTTGCACCCACTTGTTGATCATATTGCGAATACAAGTATTGTTTAGACGCGATGGTTGGATGTGTTAATAATTTTGTGAACACATCGTCTGCATCAATGTTTGCATAGTCACGTGTTTCTGGCGTGTATTCAGGTTTTTCTCCCTCTAAAATGTAAACTGGCGCTTCGTCTGCTAATGGTTCAACAGGAATATCTGCATAAACTTCACCTTCATAAGTGAGGACGAAACGATTTGTATTTGTCACTTTACCGATAACCGCGCTGTCTAGTTCATAGTAATCGAATAAATCTAAGAATTTTTGTTCTGTTCCTTTTTCTACTACAAGTAACATACGCTCTTGTGTTTCTGAAAGCATCATTTCATAAGGAGAAATACCATGTTCACGAACTGGCACTTTCTCAAGTTCTAAATGAATACCGCTTCCACCTTTTGCAGCCATTTCAGAAGATGATGATGTTAAACCTGCTGCTCCCATATCTTGGATGCCTACAAGTTCCTTATATTGGATTGCTTCTAATGTTGCTTCCATTAATTTCTTACCAACGAATGGGTCACCAATTTGAACAGATGGACGTTTACTTTCGCTTTCTTCTGTCAATTCTTCCGATGCAAACGTCGCTCCATGAATACCATCACGACCTGTTTTAAGCCCTACGTAAATAACGGAGTTGCCTTCCCCTTTGGCAGTCCCTTTTTGAATCATGTCATGATCAATTACACCTACGCACATTGCATTGACAAGTGGATTACCGTCGTAACGTTCATCAAATTCAATTTCACCAGCTGTCGTTGGGATACCGATACAGTTCCCATAACCACCAATACCTGCAACGACACCACGACATAAACGACGATTTGTTTTCTCACTAAGTTCACCAAAACGTAAACTATTAAGAAGATTAATTGGACGCGCACCTATTGAAACGATGTCACGAATGATACCTCCAACACCTGTCGCAGCACCTTGGTATGGTTCAATCGCTGACGGATGGTTATGTGATTCCACTTTAAAAACGACAGCTTGTTGATCACCGATATCCACAACACCAGCACCTTCACCAGGTCCCATTAACACGTGTTCGCCTGTTGTCGGAAATTGTTTTAAGAATGGTTTAGAATGCTTATATGAGCAATGTTCACTCCACATTACCGAAAAAATGCCTATTTCTGTAAAGTTAGGATCACGACCTAAAATACGTTGAACTTTCTCATATTCTGCATCGCTTAATCCCATATCTTGATATAACTTCTCAACTTTAACCTCTTCTGCAGTAGGTTCTAAAAATTTAGGCATGTTGTTCCCTCCAACTTTTCACCATTGATTCAAATAATTTCACGCCACTATCCGTACCGAGTATTTTTTCCAATGCTCGTTCAGGATGTGGCATCATTCCACACACATTGCCTTCCTTAGATACGATGCCTGCAATATCTTCATATGAACCATTAGGATTATCAGTATACTTCAAAATAATTTGATTATTCTGAACCAAATCGTGATACATAGCTTCAGTACAATAGTAATGACCTTCACCGTGAGCGACTGGATAAACTACTTCCTCTCCTTCTTCATATAAATGTGTAAATGGTGTTGCTGCATTTGTAATCATTAAACGTTCATTACGACTTACAAATAAATGGCTATCATTATGTAGTAAAGCACCTGGAAGTAAGCCAATTTCAGTTAAAATTTGGAATCCGTTACAAACACCGAGTACAGGTTTGCCTTCATCCGCTAAACGTTTCACTTCATTTATAATAGGTGCCACACTTGCTACAGCACCTGAACGTAAATAATCTCCAAATGAGAACCCTCCTGGAATGAGCACCCCGTCAAATCCAGCTAAAGATGTTTCGCGATAGTCTACATACTCAGCCTCTACACCAGATTTAATCGCTGCATTAAACATATCGCGGTCACAGTTAGAACCTGGAAATTTAAGTACCGCAAATTTCATTAGTCATTCTCCTTTTCTGAAGCTTCACCTAAAATCGTATAGTTATACTCTTCAATGACTGTATTAGCGAATAATTTTTCGCTTAATGTAGTGACCACATTATGAATGGCTTCGTCAGTCGCTTCATCAACCGTTAAATACAGTACTTTACCAACACGAATATCATTGACTTGCTTGTAGCCTAAGTCGTGTACCGCACGTGTCAATGCTTGACCTTGCGTATCTAAAACTTGCGGTTGTAACGTAATGTGTAATTCAATATTTTTCATGATTAAAGTGCCTCCAGTTTATTTAAAAATGATTCATACGTTTCAATCAATGAGCCAGTGTCGTTGCGATAAACATCCTTATCAAAGTTCTCACCTGTCACTTTATCCCAAATACGACATGTGTCTGGTGAAATTTCATCTGCTAAGAGTAAGTGACCTTCTCGATCTTTACCAAATTCGATTTTAAAATCTACTAAATCCAATTGAAGCTCATCCATAAGTTGAATTAATGCTTGGTTAACTTGCAATGCTTGTGCTTTTAAACTTTGTATTTCTTCTTCATTGGCAATATGCAGGAGTTGAATATGATCCTCTGTAATTAATGGATCGTTCAATTCATCTTTTTTATAAAAGAATTCAACTAACGGCGCATCAAAACGATGACCATTTTCAAAACCTAAACGTTTCGTAATAGATCCCGCCGCAATGTTTCTTACAACAACTTCTAAAGGTACGATGTCAACAGCTTGTACAAGCTGCTCTGTTTCTGAGATGCGACGAATGAAATGACTTTTCACACCATGCTGTGCGATATATTCAAAAATAGCTGCTGTAATGCGGTTATTTAAACGACCTTTACCAGACATTTCATCTTTCTTTGCACCATTTCCAGCTGTTACTTCATCTTTATATTCGATACGTAATACATGTGGTTCGTCCGTTTCATATACACGTTTGGCTTTGCCTTCATATAATAATGCGTGTTTCATGATTTTCTCCCTTCAAAATATGCGACAAGATTTTGTTCAGTAGCTTCAATTTGCTCTGTTAATTGAGTTAAATGGCCCATTTTTCTTAAAGGTTTTCGTGACGTTTTACCATAAATATGCACGTGCCATTCTGGATGTAAGTTAAATTCATCTTCGAGTAAATCTAAATCTTTGCCTAGTAAATTCATCATCACTGCAGGTTTTAAGAGTTCAATATTTTCTGGAAGCGTTTGACCCGTTACAGCCATAATATGCGTATCAAATTGTGAATAGTCACACGCTTCAATAGAATAGTGGCCTGAGTTATGTGGTCTAGGTGCTATTTCATTCACAAATAGTTGATGATTATCATCCACAAAAAATTCTACGGTGAACGTACCTACAAAATGGATAGCCTTCATAATCTTTTTGACTTCTTCACGTGCGAATACTTCATGGTCATCTCTCGCAGGTACGATGGTTTTAAACAAAATTTGATTGCGATGTTCGTTTTCTTGAAGTGGGAAGAATACGACACTACCATCTACTCCTCTTGTAACAGTTAATGAGACTTCCCTTTTTAAATTTAAATATTGTTCAGCGACACATTCTTGTTGTGCAATTAATGTTTTGGCTTCGTCAAAGGCTACATCAGAATTTACTAATACTTGACCCTTACCGTCATAACCACCAAAGCGTGTTTTCACGATGAATGGATAACCGAGTCGTTGACCAGCCTCTTTTAAATCATCTTCAGAAGTAATTTGTAAAAACGGTACAACATGTGCCCCGGCTTTAGAGATAGATTGTTTTTCAATAAGACGATCTTGCAATAATTGAATTGCTTCATATCCTTGAGGAACATTAAAACGTGTCGTTAACTTTTTTAGTTGTTCAGCATTAATATTCTCAAACTCGTACGTGATTACATCTGATTGTTCACCTAATTCGTTTAATGCAGCTTCGTCATCATATGCAGCATGAATAAATTGATGTGCAACGTGCTTAGTTGGGCATGCATTGTCAGGATCCAGAACAATAACGCGATAGCCCATCTTTTGCGCAGATTGTGCCATCATTTTTCCAAGTTGTCCTCCACCAATAATGCCTATCGTTGCTCCAAATTTGAGTTTATTGTAAGTCATTTTGCATATCCTCCACTTTTTCAACGAGTGATTGTTCGTAGGCGCAAAGTTGACGTTGAATCGATTCATCTGTTGTTCCTAATATACGCGCAGCAAGTATGCCTGCATTTTTAGCACCTGCTTTACCAATTGCAGTGGAAGCAACTGGAATACCTCCGGGCATTTGAACGATAGATAATAATGAATCCAGACCCTTCAAACTTTTAGATTCAATCGGTACACCGATGACCGGTAATGTAGTCATAGATGCAACCATACCTGGTAAATGCGCCGCCCCTCCAGCTCCTGCAATAATCGCACGATATCCGTTTTCATACGCATGTGTTGCAAAGTCCACCATCATGTGTGGCGTACGATGTGCAGAAACAACTTTCTTATCGTACGGAATATTAAAATATTCCAGCATGTCACATGCTTCTTTCATAATTTGCCAGTCTGATGAACTTCCCATTATGACCGCAATTTTCACTATGAACACCCTTTCAATCATTTGAAATACCAAACCAATTAGTTGTATATTACAGGTATAGCATAACAATGTGACATGCTTTTTTCAATGCAAAAATCGAACTTTATTACATATTTTCGTTAAATATTTCGGTTTTTAACCGTTAAAACTTAATGAAATCAATGAATGTACGTAAAAAGTTCGAACTATTCAAAGGGAGGATTTAGAATTATGAGTGCAAAAATTTTAGATGGTAAGCAAATCGCAAAGGACTACCGCCAAGGTTTGCAAGATGAGGTTGAAGTTTTAAAACAAAAAGGGTACACACCAAAGTTGTCAGTGATTCTCGTTGGTAATGATGGTGCGAGTCAAAGTTATGTACGTTCAAAAAAGAAAGCTGCTGAGAAAATCGGCATGATTTCCGAAGTGATTCATCTTGATGAAGCTACTTCTGAAGCTGACGTTTTAAAAGAACTTGACCGTTTAAACAATGATGACACAGTAAGTGGTATTTTAGTGCAAGTTCCCCTTCCTAAACAAGTAGATGAACAAAAGGTATTGGATGCGATTGACCCTGATAAAGATGTTGACGGTTTCCACCCAATCAATATTGGTCGTTTATACTTAGACGAGGCAAAATTGATTCCTTGTACACCACTTGGTGTGATGGAATTATTAAAACATGCTGATATTGATTTAGAAGGCAAAAATGCAGTTGTGATTGGACGTAGTCACATCGTAGGTCAACCTGTATCTAAATTATTAATTCAACAAAATGCTACAGTGACAATTCTTCATTCTCGTAGCCAAAATATACATGAACATTTAAAAAATGCAGATGTTATTGTCAGCGCTGTAGGACGCCCTGGAATGGTGAAAAAAGAAGACGTTAAAGAAGGTGCTGTCGTAATCGACGTTGGTAACACACCTGATGAAAATGGCAAATTAAAAGGTGACGTTGAATACGACGAAGTATCAGAAGTTGCTGGTGCCATCACACCTGTACCTGGTGGTGTTGGTCCAATGACGATTACAATGGTACTCAACAATACCTTAATCGCTGAAAAAATGCGTCGCGGTTTAGAATAAACACTTATAAGTAAACGTATTTACGAATAACTAACATAAATAATGATTAGGGACAACCTCTCATAAATAAAGGCCTTCAACTTATGCATATTGCATGTTGAAGGCCTTTTAATAGGTTCATAATTAGGTTAGGTTCTCAATTAATCTTATCTGTTATACATTTACACTTAATCGAGGAACGAATGTTTCAAAGTAAATGTTATCTTCGTTGAAGTTTAACGTTTTAAGTTCTTTAATCATTGATTGCAAGAATGGTGTACCACCACAAATGTACACTTGTGTATCATCAGTTAAATATTGCTTTAATTCTTCAGCTTGTAAGTAGCCTTCTTGATCACGTAAATGATTATGCACGTGAGCATCAGTACCTTGAGCTGTAATGTTATCAATCTCATCCTTAAATGCAACATCCGCTTCAGAAGCTGCAACGTTAATGAATTGTGCTTTAGGTGCTTGTTGAACCGCTTGACGATACATAGAAACTAGAGGTGTAACCCCTACGCCACTACCTAAGAATAATTGTGGTTTGTCTGTATTGTGTAATTGGAAGCCACCTACTGGCGCAGATAAGTTAATGTCATCACCTTCATTAAACTCATCATGGAGCACAGTTGACACTTCACCTTCATGGCCATCTCCAACTTCACGACGCACACCGAATGTTAAGAAGTTTTTATTGCCATCAATAATTGAGTAATGACGTTTTGCACGGTAAGGAAGCTTTTCACTTTCTACATCGACCGTAATGTATTGGCCAGGAATAAATTGACTTAAATCTATTTCATCAGAAACAACTGTAAATGCTTTAATATTATGTGTAATTTGTTCAATCTTTTCAATTTTAAAAGGTTTGAAACCTTCCCAAGCCATATGTGCATAAATATCTTTTTCAACCGAAATAAATGCATCTGCAATATCACCGTATGCTTTCCCCCATGTTTGTATAATAGGGTGATCTGCATCTAATCCTGTTACTTCTTGAATCGCTGCAAGTAAATTTTCACCTACAATTGGATAATGTTCTGGACGTACATCTAACGCACAGTGCTTATACGCAATCTCTTTTACAATAGGTAAAATAGGTGTTAAATCTTCAATATTGACTGCTGCAGCTAAAACAGATTGCGCTAATGCTGTAGACTGAAACCCTTTCTTTTGGTTCGTTTGGTTGAACATATTTCGCAACTCAGGGTGTTGATTGAACATTCTGCCATAAAACTTTGATGTAATTTCTGTACCTTTTTCTTGTAAAACAGGTACAGTTTCTAAAATAATACCTTTTTCTTCTTGTGTTAACATTACAACCACTCCTGTAAAAAAATTTCACTCATAAAGATACCGCCACTTACATTATATTTCCTATTCATATGTAGCATAAGCACGCATTAAGTGACGTATCTATGACATTTACATTATTTTAAAAATTTTAGTTCTAAAGTTTGATGTTTTAGGCTTCAAGAAACAGGTATAATGAACGTGTATTGAATCTTATGGAGGCTATAGCCAATGAACCAAAAATTACTACATTCATTATCTGCGTTAGGCGTATCAGCTACACTCGTTACACCTAATCTTAATGCTGAAGCGACTACAAACCATGTTCCTTCTATTAAAGGAACGTCAAATACTAAAATCACGCTTGGTACACACTACAATCCCCTCGAAGGTGTTAAAGCTTATGACGCCGAGGATGGCGACCTCACTGATCAAATTAAAGTAAACGGTCATATTGATACATCAAAAGCAGGTACATATCAATTAGAATATAAAGTTGCAGATTCTGATGGTGCAATCGAAACAACACACCGTGTCATAGAAGTTATTGATGCACCAGCTGCTGATTAAATCGTATTTTTTTCATGAAAGTTTGTTTGTGCGATGTTATGCAAATATAATTTCATCCATAACATCGCTTCTTTCATATTGATACGATTTCGGGTAATGTTTCTACACCCCTCATTCCTATTGAGAAGCATTTGCCCTTATCTACCTCTTATTGTACGCGTTTACACTCCTAAAAATAAATCGGTATTTTCCCTACAATCAACATTCAATTTCCCCTTCTTTAATATGAAAATATAATTTCAAAACGTTAAAAAAAGCCTATTATAGTAGGTTTTTAAGCGAATTCCTATAAAGATAACACATTTCACAAAATGTACACATTATTTTCATAAAGGCGCTAACCCTTGTCAGTGTTAGAGTCGCAAGGCCTCCAACAAATTAATTTAGACAAATTTCTAAAAAGGCTCTTGTAAATATCACATATTATTTTAAAATTAATGTAAGCCCTACAATTGTAGTATTAGGAGGTCAAAAAAGTGTCAAAATTAAAGTCTTTGCTTCTTGCATTCGGAACACTGATTTTGCTTACGGGCTGTTCTGATGTAGAAGTTTTAAACGCAAAAGGGCCAATGGCGAGTGACCAAAGATTTTTAATCATCTATTCAATTATCTTTATGGTTGCCATTGTTGCTGTCGTACTTATTTTATTTGCTATTTTCACATTTAAATATCGTTACAACAAAACGAGTGAATCTGGCAAGGTACATCATAGTGTGTTACTTGAGTCTATTTGGTTTATCATTCCTGTAGTTATCTTAATTGCATTAATGATTCCAACAGTTAAGTCACTTTATGAATATGAAGAACCACCAAAAGCTAAAGATGAACCAATGGTCATTTATGCAGTGAGTGGTGGTTACAAATGGTTCTTCGCATATCCAGAAGAAAAAATTGAAACGGTTAACCACATTACAATTCCAACTAACCGTCCTGTCACATTCAAGCTTCAAGCTATGGATACTATGACAAGTTTCTGGGTACCTCAACTTGGGGGCCAAAAATATGCCATGACTGGTATGACAATGCAATGGACGTACCAAGCTAATGAAGAAGGTACTTACCGTGGCCGTAACTCGAACTTTAATGGTGAAGGCTTCTCTCGCCACACATTTAATGTTCGTGCAGTTAGTCAAAGCGATTATGACAAATGGGTAAAAGAAGCTAAATCTAAAAAAGAAATCGATCAAGATACTTTTGATAAACAACTTTTACCTATCACACCAAACAAAGAATTAACATTTAGTGGAACGCATATGGCATTCGTGGATCCTGCAGCTGATCCTGAATACATTTTTTATGCTTACAAACGTTTTAACTACACACCTAAAGATCCAAACTTCTATGATGATAAAGAAGGCGTTCTAAGCGAACCTAATAAGCCAGCACGTAAACCACAAATCTCAAATCCAAACTATGAACGTCATGGTATGAAAGCTGTTATTTTAGGTAATAGCGATCCATACGATAATGAGTTCATTAAAAAAGAAAAGCACAACATGGATGAAATGGAATCTATGCATAAAGGTGCTAAAACAGAATCAAACGATAAAAGTGGAGGTGGACATTAATGATGGACTTTCCATGGCATGAGCTTATCGTAAATGGGAACTGGATGATCACAATGGCTCAAATTGGTGCACCATTCTTAGTAATTGGTGTCATCGCTGCCCTAACATACTTTAAGCTTTGGGGATACTTATACAAGGAATGGTTCATGTCAGTCGACCACAAGAAAATTGGTTTAATGTACTTGATTTGTGCTGTTTTAATGTTTGTACGTGGTGGTATAGATGCTATCCTTTTACGTATTCAATTAACAGTACCGAACAATCCATTCTTAGAATCAAATCACTATAATGAAATCTTCACAACGCACGGTGTTATCATGATTATCTTCATGGCGATGCCACTTGTAATTGGTTTAATGAACATTATCATTCCATTACAAATAGGTGCGCGTGACGTTGCATTCCCACTTCTTAACAACATTAGTTTCTGGTTGTTCGTTGCCGGTATGCTACTATTCAACATTTCATTTATTATCGGTGGTTCACCTGCTGCAGGTTGGACTAACTATGCACCACTTGCTGGTGAATTCAGTCCTGGACCTGGGGTTAACTACTATTTAATTGCTATCCAAATCTCTGGTATTGGTACTTTAGCAACGGGTATTAACTTCTTTGTTACAATCATTAAACTTAAAACGCCAAGTATGACGTTCATGCAAATGCCAATGTTTGTTGTTACAACATTCATCACAATGTTAATCATCATCTTAGCATTCCCTGTATTAACAGTAGCACTTGCATTAATGACTGTAGACAGAGTCTTTGACTTTTCATTCTTTACCGTTGCAGGCGGCGGTATGCCAATGCTTTGGGCGAACTTCTTCTGGGTATGGGGGCACCCTGAGGTATACATCTTAGTATTGCCAGCATTTGGTATCTACTCTGAAATCATTCCAACGTTTGCGCGTAAACGTTTGTTCGGTCACCAAAGTATGGTGTGGGCAACAGCTGGTATCGCATTTTTGAGTTTCATCGTTTGGGTTCACCATTTCTACACAATGGGTAATGGTGCATTAGTGAACTCATTCTTCTCAATCACTACAATGTTGATTGCTGTACCTACAGGTGTAAAAATCTTCAACTGGTTATTTACACTTTACCAAGGTCGTATTACATTTGAATCACCAATGCTATTCTCATTAGCATTTATTCCTAACTTTACAATTGGTGGGGTTACAGGTGTTATGCTTGCAATGGCATCTGCTGACTTCCAATATCACAACACATACTTCTTAGTGGCACACTTCCACTATACAATTGTTGCTGGTGTTGTATTTGCATGTTTTGCAGCTATGATTTTCTGGTATCCAAAAGCAATGGGATACAAATTATTCGAGAAACCAAACAAATGGTTCTTCTGGATCTTTATGATTGGTTTCAACGTGACATTCTTACCTCAATTCGTTTTAGGTTTAGATGGTATGCCACGTCGTTTATACAAATATTTACCAGAAGATGGTTGGTTCTTACTTAACGTTATTTCTTCAATTGGTGCAGCAATGATGTCTATTGCATTCTTGATTTTTGTTGGTAACATCGTATACAGTCACTTAAAAGCACCACGTGAAGCTACTGGCGACAACTGGGGCGGCTTAGGTCGTGGACTTGAATGGTCTACAGCTTCTGCAATCCCACCACATTACAACTTTGCGAAAACACCTCATTGGGATGACTTAGATTCATTCGTTGAGATGAAAGCACAAGGTCGTCATTATTTAGATGATCACGATTACAAAGATATTCATATGCCAAATAACACGCATATTGGTTTCTGGATGGGTATCCTATTCTTTATCGGTGGATTCTTCTTAGTATTCGAAACAATCTTACCTGCTATCTTAAGTTTATTAGGTATTTTTGGTTTAATGATTTGGAGAAGTTTCCAACAAGATCATGGTTATTACATCCCTGCAAGTGAAGTTGCAGAAAACGAAGCGCGCTTAAGAAGAGCACGCCAAAAAGAAAGGGAGGCTATGAATCATGAGTCATAAGGTTGATACTATTGATGCACGTACGCATGAAGGTGAATTAAATAAACTCGGTTTCTGGATCTTCCTTACAGCTGAATTTGCCCTTTTTGGTACACTTTTCGCAACACTGTTAACGCTACAACATGGTGGCGGATACGGTGGCATGATGACTACAGATTTATTCGAGTTACCGCTTGTTTTAATTATGACATTCTTGCTTTTAGCAAGTTCTTATACATGTGGGATTGCAATTTACTACATGCGTAAAGAAAAGAAAACATTATTTATGGTCTGGATGGCGATTACAGTACTTCTTGGTGTAGGATTCGTTGGATTTGAGATTTTTGAATTCGCGCACTACGCACATGAAGGTGCAGTACCGCAAGCAGGATCATATTGGTCTAGTTTCTTCTTACTATTAGGAACACACGGTGCTCACGTTACACTAGGTATCTTCTGGATAATCTGTTTATTAATCCAAGTTGCAATGCGCGGACTTAATAAATACAATGCACCTAAAATTTTCATTGTAAGTTTATACTGGCATTTCTTAGATGTTGTATGGATCTTCATCTTCACTGCCGTATACATGATAGGGATGGTGTTTAGCGGATGAGTACAGTAGTCAAACATACAATAGGCTTTATTGCCTCAATCATTCTAACGTTACTAGCAGTTTTCGTAACTCTTTACACATCATTGTCTTTTGAAGCAAAAGTAACTATCATATTTGGATTTGCTTTTATCCAAGCATTTTTACAACTCTTAATGTTCATGCACTTAACTGAAGGTAAAGATGGACGCGTACAACTTGCAAAAGTTATCTTCGCAATCATCATTACATTATGTATCGTTATTGGTACATTCTGGGTTATGCAAGGTGGACACGGTTCTCACTTATAAAATAAAAGCATATAAAAAGAGGCTTACACATTGGTGTAGGCCTCTTTTCTTTGGAATAGGTTATATTAGATAATGCTTAATCATGAGTGCTAAGTCCATTCCCCCTATTTTAAAGCGCATTATAAGAGCCATCTCATTGTATTCGTTACACATTGAGATGGCTTTACTATTTCTTAACACGCTTTCTACATCAAGTTATATTACATCTTATGATTTTGCTTCTTCTCGACGTATTTGTTGTTTTAATTTGCCTAAAAATGTTGCTTTCATTTCGATACGTTCATAGAGTGCTAACAATTTTCCTTTTTCATTTTGCCAGTTATAAATCATTTTAGCTTTTTGCGTATTGGCTTTAACATGTTCATATAATGCTTGATTTGTAAGCAATTCATTGACTGCATATGCAATATTGTGATGGTCGTGTGCATCTATGGCAATGCCTACCTCTTGTTCATTGACGACTTTTGCGATTTCTGGGAAATCACAACTTACTACAGGCACATGTGCCATCATGTATTCAAATAATTTATTTGAGCTCGCTGAATAGTGATTAAAACACACATTTTGTAAAACTTGAAAACCTAAATACGCTTCTCTCGTAATACTAGGTAATTCTTGGAATGGTACTTTTTCAAGAAAGAAAATACGTTCCTTTTCAGATGATTGTTTCGCTTGTTCTTTTAATTGTGCTGTTAATTTGCCTGCACCTATAAAAACAAGTACCCCTTCTTTAATCAGAGGCATCGCATCAATAAGCTTTTCTAATCCTCTTCCTTGTTGTAATCCACCTTGGTAAAGTAAAATCTTCTCATTTTCTGAAAGCCCTAATTTCTGATGTAGATTCACTTTTGGTCGCGTATTAATATTATAGAGTTCCGAATAATTGTAAAGTGTTTGAGGATAAAAGCCATAAAGCTTTTCATTGTGCTTTGCACGCGTATGATTTTCAACCATCATTTCATCAACAAAGCGTAAAAGAAAACGTTCAATCATTTTAATTTTTCTTTTATCATACCCAGTACGATCGGATTGTACTTCATGACTATCATATACGAGTGGTTTAGGTTTCAAACGCAATTTTGCACATATAATGCCTTGCGGTAATGTGTTCAAATCATTCGAATGGTAGATATCCGCTTTAGTCATGTACCCTTTAACAATCATGCGTGCAATGATGGCACTATTAATAAAAATTTTTCTCGCTTTACGTTGTTTCATTACAATTGCGCTCGCTAAAAGCATAATCAGATAACTCGTTAAAACCATAACATTAACGAAATATAATCCTATTGCGATGGTTGAAGCAACCCCTCCTACTACAAGTATAAAGGGTTTTCCAAAATCAGAATATGCTTGAAGCAACGCCGGGTATCGTTTTACACGATGGACACGAAACCGCTCATTCATTTTTTCAAAAGCCTGAATGGCTGGATTTTTAGGATCATTGATGGCAATTAAATCCACATCATATCCCGCCTCTGCCAGCGTTGTACATTCACGATTGACACGGGCATCATTTGTAAAATGGTTCCAAACAAACATGCCTACTTTTTTCATATACACCCCTCCTATGTATCGATTTATATTCTGTCATTACTTATAAATTATGAAACATATCACTGTTCGATGTTTCATACGCATGCTCATCATTTAAATTCTATCAATAGTTTTTCGTGTGATAAGGCATTCATTGCACAGCATTAGTAATGATACATACAATTGCTGTATTCATCCCCTACCTACTAATCATTTTTTAACAATCGTAATTTTATAGGTTGCTTAACTTACAATCTGCCAAAATATCCCTGCAATAAATAAACCTAAACTCGCAAAAGCAGGAATAAATGTAGTCCAATGTACTTTTTCTAATTGAGACTCATCAATGGTATCGCTACGTTGTTGTTGTAAACGCAGCATTTTCTTTTTATATGCTAATTGACCTTGTTTATCGCGTGCTTTAAATCCACGAATTAATGTATTATAACGGTTCACAACGTGGTTGACTTCACCATACTCAATCATTTCACCATAATGTATCCATATGGCTTTATCACACATATTTTTAATTTGCGCTGCTGAGTGTGAGACAAAAAATATTGTTTTACCTTGTTGTTGTAAATCTTTCATTTTTGAAATACATTTATTCGCAAATGTTTCATCCCCGACTGACAACGCTTCATCGACAATTAAAACATCTGGATTGGTATGAATCGCAATAGAAAATCCTAAACGTGCTTTCATACCGCTAGAATAACTTTTGATAGGTTGATAGATAAACTCATCTAACTCTGAAAACGCCACAATATCATCAAATACATCATTAATCTCTTTGGATGACATCCCATGCATTAAACATTTATATCGAATGTTTTCTTCACCTGTAAAATCATTTTTTAACCCTGCTGATATTGCAATAAGTGATGATTTCCCATTAATATCCACAGAGCCTCTTGAAGGCATTAACACTTCAGCAAGGATATTGGAAAGTGTCGATTTACCTGAACCATTCAAACCTATTAAGCCCACTGATGTCCCTTCTTCAACTTCAAAAGAAATATCATATAACGCATAATAAGGCTTCGGCTTATAAAAATATCCAAATGATAAGAGTGAAATGATTTTACTTAATTTATTGTTATTCAAATCATAAATTTTCGATACATGGTCTACTTTAACTTTGTACGTCATGTCATCACCTTGTTTATGTTATTTTTCCGAGTTAAAACGTGCTACATTGTTTTTTATACGATTAAACCCATCGATATAATGTTCAAAATCTTCCAGATGCGTACGTATGATATCTTCATCTTGATCCATAATACTCTTTTCTTCAGTAAATGCCCATATCGCTTTACCGCTTCCTTTATAGTCACTTAATTTTGAAGGAATGTACGGATTAATAGATTTAATGCCTTTAGTATGTGCATCAAATAATAATAGTCCATCTAAAAGTGTAGTAATGTTTAAGAATTCAAAATAACCGACTAAAGAATGTAAGACGATATAATCATTGAAATCACTGTTACGATGCAGTGCTTTGACATTTCCTTTCACATTTGTAAAACAATGAATTTTGAAATTCGTTTCACCTTTCGCTTCTAAATATTTACAAACTAATTCTATTTCGTTAAAACCACGTGTTTCATAAAAATTACCGAAATAGCCTAAATTAATGACATCTGGATCAACAGTGTAATGCGTCATTTCTTTACGATAGTCTGATTTTAAAGGGATAGGATGGCGTGAAATTACTGCTCTTTGACGAATAGAATGTTTTAACGTATCGTCAAAACGCGCAATCATATATTCTAATTGATTTTCGTTTGTAAAGATAAGTTCGTTTGCATCAGATAAAGCTAACAGTTCACATACATTGAACACATTATCATCAACCAACGTTTTAAGTTCTGGTTTAAGTTGAGATTTAATTGTCTCAATATACTGAGTATCCTCAATCGGCGCAAACCGCAAATCACTTGTCACTGTGGAATGCAGCGGATCTGAAAATTCCGCACGCCAAAATATATCTGGGTACTTTTGTTTGATTTCATAAGCTAAAAAGTGCGATTGTGGAAACATTGCACGTGAATATAAATGCTGATATGTTTTAGAGTTTTGTCGTAAAACCTCTAAGCCTTGTTCAACAAATCCGCTAATACTTTCCCAACTAGAGAATGCTTGCTTAGCATCTAATTGGTAGTGACGATCAATAAGATGATGCGAGAGTGATGTTAATTTTTCATCCGTTTGACGTAGACGTGCCATATTGTTAGATATCACATCCACAATTTCGTTTTTATCACGAATACGCTTTGCCATCACGTTGCCACTCGTATCAATATATGGTGGGAAACAATAGGCAATTACTAACGTTTCTGCTTTATCTTTATTTAACAAATGATAATTAAATTGATCCATTGATTGATAGATATAGGCATAGAGTTTGTCGCGTGTCACTTTATCTTGCTGATCTAAATAATGACGGATACCTTCTATAAGTATATTCGCTTCAGGTTTTTGCATCACATTTGAATGCATCATCATAGTTTCATTATATATTGCTTTAATCGTTTCAAGTGCTTGGATGACATCGTTAGATGATTGTATTTTAGGCACTTTCTGCACCTCATTATGGTGCCCCTTAATCGCATAAGATACATGATACGTATGATTCACGACTTCATCGATATAATGACGCATATATTGATGTAGGCGATAATGTAAATTTAATTTTTTTATCATGTAGGTAGGATATATTTTTTGACTACCCGCACCATACACAACAGATTGTGCTAATTGTTCCGTTTTAATTCGCGTTTCAATGCGTGCGTCGTTTTTAAAATAAAAACAACAATGCGATTGATTAATACGTTGTGTCACAAATTTAAATGAGTATTGGAATGCCCTATCATCAAAATAGTAAAACACATGCTGTTCATCTTTTAATGGTGAACGTACAAACTCAGCCAACGCATCCTGTGTTTCAAAAACGACAATGACTTGCTCAAATTGGTCCACTATGGGTTGTAGAAATTGAATGTCGCATTCATCTAAAAACAATATATAACTGATACCTTTTTGAAGATGGTGTGGTTGAAATGATTGGATGGATTTCAATGCTTCATTAATGAACGTATGCGCTTGTCTACGTTTAGGTTTCTGCATTGCTTCTAATTGTTCGGGACTATATGTTTCTTCCTGCACATTCATCTTACTCTCACCCTTTTCAACATCAATTTGACTAATTTATATATATTGCGTTTATTGACTTTTTTCTTATAATACGCAATACGCTCCATATTATTAATGAAAATTTCATTGTCTAAATACTTTTTCTTGTATTTCCAAGCACTTCTTTTAAATTTATGTAATTCACGAAATGCATACTGCATACGTTTATGTGTTGCCAAATACGTTTGATAAAGATCGTCATAGTCGTTTTTAACTGTCAGTAACTCTTGCTTCAAACGCATATCATTCATCACTGGACGCTCACGTGCTTCTCTAAATTCTGATTTAAGTTGCTCATACAAATAGCGATTATGTTTATTGTCAAACGGGACGATATCATTGCCAAAAAATTCGATATGCAATGCGCCTTTACTGTAATAGTAAATATTAATTGTATAGTCATTTATAAGTTTTCCAATGATAGCTTCTACATGTTCAAATTGCACATGGAGGGATTGAAAAATGAGTTTAACTGTTACATGGCTTTTTAGATGATTTACAATTTCTTGATAAATCATCATTTGTACATGATTGATGGTTTCATCAAAATAAAAGTTAACCTTTTGTAAGTGTGGCATGTGATTGACAACGCGTTTTAATAGTTCGACATCATTTTCACTACTTTTAAACCACACATCTAATACTTTTTCCCCTTTTGATAAATGTTTAGAAATGATAAATTCATTATTGACCAAGTCGATCCTCCTCTCTTAAAAGACTTTTATCTCTTTGGTTTCCGCTACTTTTTGTGTGTTATTTTGTTGCACAAAAGCTTTAATTCTATATTTTCCTGGTTCTAATGACAGTTGAAATACATTTTGCGCTTGATACATTAATTTTTCTTCGGGAATCGATTGCCCTTTCTTATAAATGTATAATGCATATTTCATCTGTTCACCTGAACTACAAATGGTAATCGTAACCTTTCCTTCTTCAGTTTGATCCGCTATGATTTCATCAATTCTTAAAGTAGCTGGATTATGGTCTAATAAAATAGACGTCTCTAGCATTATGTCCTCTAGTTGACTCTCTAAATATTCATATGCTTTTTTATAATCAACATTAGTCATTTAAAATCACCTCTAACTCTTTTTGGATGACAATATCATTGCCAGTTAATGCTTGAATCTTAGAAGAAGCAGCGCGACTCATTTTTTTAAATTGTGTTGGATTTTCCACTAAATAAGTAATCGCTTCAACCATTTGGTCAACGTTATTGCGTTCAGCTAGAAATCCTGAAACACCATGTTCTACAAAATCTGGTATACCACCAATCGCATTTGAAATAGGTACTAAACCCGAACTCATTGCTTCATTGAGTGACACCCCTTGTGAATCATGTCGGCTCGGACCAAGGTAAATACCGTGATGTGCATGCAAGCCTGAAATTTCATGTTGCGGTACAAACATTTTATTTAAACTCACATTATTAAAATTCCGCAATGGCGCCGTCAACGTATCAAATAAAGGTCCATCGCCATACAATGAGAATTGTAGTTTTTTAAACCATTTCTTTTGAGAAAGTTTTAAGATAACTTCCACCGTTAAATCGTTAGCATAGTTTTTAGCCGTATAAGGTCGAATCGATAAAATGTGAAAACGCGCATCCTCATTTTTCTCTTTATACGGAAACATATGCTTATCAATAATATTTGGTATTATTTTGTACGTTTGAGGTGAAACGCCTACAAATGGATCGACGTAATATTCTTTCAAACCTCTCGAAACATATACAAACTGAACATTCATATCTTGGCGTGTCATTAATTTTTCAAAAAATGCACGTTGATACGGATAATGTGCATCTTTTTTTCTTAATTGTTCATTTAGCGTTTTCGCGGATGCTAAATAATTGTAATATCTTGTGTACCAAGCTTCTGCCTCAAAACCATGTATCCATACTGCCACCTTAGGTTTGTGTTCTAGGCGTTCAATCGCTTGAAACATTTTATAATTAATAAAATGAAATAATAGTTTGTCATATTGGTTATATAATAGGTGGTTGTATAATTGTGCTTCATTCATATACATTATTTTCACACCATCATAATATTCATCACGTTTAATCTTAGTTGTAAAAACAACGATAGTGATATCTAAACCATGTTGTTGATACCCTTTCACTCTTCTATGAATAAAAGCATTAGCGTAAATTTTATCTTTGTTGGGATACGCATTTGTAACTAATAAATAACCCATCATTTAACCTCGCTTTGTAACTTTTTTATTGCTGATTTCAGTTCATCATCATCTGGTCGTTTCATTGAATCATATAAGTGATAAATATCTAAAAATGCTACTACCACTGGCTTGTCGACGTAAGATGCACGATTGATACGTGCGATATACCAATGTTTCATATAAAAATTAAAACGATATTGCATATACGTCTCTAAATAACCATGCTGTTTTAAAAATTTAATTTTTTCTATTTCTAGCTTGTAATACTTCTTAAAAAATGATGCTGAAATTGAATTTGTCATAGATTGTGCTATTGCTGCGTAATACGTATGAATGATTGCATCAACGACTTTTACTTTACGCGCAAAGTGCATCACATTAAGAAAAAATAATGAATCCTGGCCGAGTGCTCCTGCAACCATTTGAATGCCATGCTGACGAATAAATGACGTTCGTGCCACTAACGCTTGAATGCTTGCAGTCTTAAGTTTAGATTGCTTAAGTAATGTCACAGTATCCTGTGTCATATCCTGGTGCATCGTATTAACAAATTGTTGATAATATGCATGAACTCGCGTTTTCTCATTGTCTACTTTAATCATATTCCCTACCACGACGTCCAAATTATCATCTGCTTGAATCGCATCTAAAAGTTGGTTGATGCCCTCTCCAACCCACTCATTATCTGGATCGAGGAAAGTCATGTATGGCGCACGTGCATGGGTCATTCCAATGTTCCTTGGTGTTGAAGCACTGCCTGAAGCGGCTTCTAGAGTGACTACTTTAATATTGTCATACCATTTTTCATAACGTGCGATTGTATTTCGAGTCAAAAGATCTGTCGATCCATCATCCACTAAAATGACTTCAAATTGATGAAATTGGGGATTACGGATGATTGATCTTAATGCTTTATGTTCAAGATGCGCCCCATTATTATAAATAGGAACAATGACACTCAATACTGGTTCTGAATACGTTAATGATTTTGGCGCTTGGTTCAAAAACGTCATATCTTGTGCATAGCCTTCATGCATTGCTGTATCTCTTTTAAATAAAGTATGTGCTTTATGCTCATACTTTGAAACATATTGATTACCTTTTGATGATTTCGTAATAAATGATGTATTCGTGAATGCTAAAGGTAACACTAAGTTATCTAAATATTCTGGTTGATAATCTTGTGTTCCTTCAAAATATGTGTAAAATGGCGTTTTAACATCATCTATGTCATGAACACACACTTTATTTGGATAGTATTGTTGTGCAAACATTTGATGTGCACGTTTATCTTCAGCATCTATAATCACTGATATTTGCGGCCATTGCGTCGGTTTACAAGTGAGGTCACACCATTGTGCAATTTGTTTTAACCATTCAAATTGATTATAGTGTTTCACAACCTGGTGCTCACCAATTTTACGAGCGCGTTGTAATAATGCAGTGTCTAAATTTAAAGTGGCTGCCACATCTTTTTCATCAAAGATGATTTGTACTTGTGGCATCTCTGCATTGATAAATGTGTTGTAATTTGAAAATATAAAATTCGACATTCCTTGTAGTTCAAAAATACGATTGGCACACATTGTTGTTGAATATTTAATCGTATTAAGGTTAATCGCAAACGGATGTTTTTTATGCATCATCATAGTGTAATCATGTGATAATGGCGCAGCGATATTTGAAATAAATTCTGCCGGGAATTGGTATTTAAGTTGATTCAACCATAAGTTACGGTCGTAAATTGTTAAATCATAAGCACTCTTAAGAATACCATTAAAAATTACCCTGGCATCTTGATTGCGTTCAGTATACTTTTCAATCCATGAGCCGGCAAAAACAACCTCTTTTGTGTTTAATGACGATTCAATACCCACTGAATTATGTTGTCGTAGGTTAATCGGAAATTTCAAATGATACACACGTTGATGATTGACGTGTTTCTGGTATGTCGGTATTAACGCTGCTTCAGTCGTTACAATGACATCTGCCAATTGTGCATGCGGTAAAAACACATCAAAATTAACGGGATCTTCTTTATTGAAAAAGATCACAGGGATGTTTTTAGATTGATAATAATGAATGATTTTTTGTAATTCAGCAAACTTCTCTCTATTGGGATTGGTCACACCATCCCAATAACCATCTATGCCTTTCCAAGTTGAAGCGACAATAATTAAATCATAAGCGTCATCAATGAATTCATCATTTAAATATGTGAGATGACACACCCCTTTTAATGCATCGTATAAGAATGTGTCTGCTATAATACCTACTTTTAAATCTAACTTTTGATATAAATAAGCATCTAATTCCATATCTTGAGGTGTTTCAAATAAAGCTTCTCGTTGGCCTTTACCGTATTGGTGAAAAGCTTGAATATAATCAATATACATGTTTAAAAATGAGGCGTTATTAATATCATAAATTGCCTTATCTGGACATTGATTCATGCTTTCTGAAATGTGTTTTAAAGTATTTAATTCTGCGTTATCATGAGTAATTGTTTCACGCGTCATTTGAAAAGGTTTAGGTTTACCAAACAAGATATCTTTAATTGTATTTAAGTTCATGAACGTCTCTCCCATAGTTTAATTTGGATACGTCCGAGCCTAGATTCTCTAAGTTTCAAATAACGATTCAATATTGTATCTTTCATTTCAATTAATTGCGCAATTTGACCTTGTTTTTTGATGTTATCTCCAAGCAGTTTTTTTACAGCTAGTTGTTGATGTTGGTTGTGTAATTGTTGCGTTATGTATAAATGTTTTGCAATGTATTTCCAATGACAATCTATATGTATGGGTGTCGTTGCTTTCGTTTTGCTATCAAAACGTACTGTAGGTTTTTCAAATTGAATAATCGTGAACTGGCTTAATTTAAAATCATAATCTTCAAATAGCATAAGAGAAACTGCAGATTTCGGCACGAAAATACGTTGTTCCTGAATATGGAGCGCAAGCGTATCATCGTGTTCATATAATACTTGGGCATAAGTCGGATGCTGATGTAATCGAATTTCGTCCTCCAATGCTTCATCTCTATATCCATTTAAAACCGGCGTATTGATATGAACGTAGCAGTGCGTATAAGACAATGATTCTAAAAAAGTTTTAATTTCAACATCCATTTAAACACCTCTTAATTTCCCAGTAAGTCTAGGAAAGTTATTTTCCCAAATGAACTGTTTATCTCTTAAGTTTTTAGTTTGAGAGATGATGTGATCTAATAACTCTGGATTCATTTTAATTTGCTCGATATAATCAATAATCTCTGTAGTAGAGGCTCCTGCTTTGGCAAAACCTAATTGTTGACTATTTATCAGTTCGCCTGTATAGCCACCTACATTACTTACCACTGGTGTACCAGAACAGATGCTATCTACGATTTTACCTGGCATCACATTCATAAACACGTCACTCGGCTCTAATATAGACAGAGAGACATGATGCTTTGAAATCACTTTTAAACACGCATCTCTTTTCATTGGCGGAACTAAATGAATTGTTGACAAATGCTCACGCTTAACAGCCTCTCTAAATACATCTGCTTGCACTCCGTAAATAATGGCTGTCATATGGATGCCTATTTCATTTAATCCACGCGCAATGTCGATCAATTGGTCAACATTTTGGGCATAGCCGATATTACCTGTATAAACTACAGAAAACATTGTTTCCTTAATCGGATTTAAGCATTCTGATTGAGATACAGCGTTCGGTAAATAGACCATTTCTCGATTTTCATTCAACATTGCATTGATATATGATTGAAAATACGGATTGTTGACAACAATTTCATCAGCTTGTTGATACATTTGTTTTTCTAACCATTTTAGTAAAGGGAGTAGAAATTTAACTTTTATTTTCTTCAAACATAAAAAACTATCCGGCCATAAATCTCGTATTTCTAAAAAATATTTTGCCTTTTTATTGCGTTTAAAAAAAAGTGTTGCCCATGCTAAGAAGATATTTGGGCTAGAGACATATACATTTGCATAGTCACCAAGTTTCCCAATATACATACGTACTTTTATCATAAGTTCAATATAATAAAATAGACGATGTACTAAGTCAGAATGTTGCTTTTGGCAATGCATGCGAATTCTGATAATACGGTACCCTTCTAATGCATTCAATTCTGAATCATCATAATAGGCATCATCTTCAAATAGTGCATGATTGGGATAGGAAGGTTCAGTCGTAACAATTAAAGGTTCATATCCAGCTTTTTCAAATTGTTTATATAGTTGTTTCATACGATTGGCTGCCGAACCCAATTCAGGATAAAAATTTTGACTGATTAATAAAATTTTACCTTTCATAATGAGTCCTTTCTTCCATATTATAGGAAATCTAATAAGCGATCTTTAAAACGATGGTGTACTAATGCACCTAAAGTTAAAACGAGTAACGTGAATGACCAATAATAAAAATGGTCAGCCGCTGTCCCATACAACATCGGGCTATGATGTACAAAAGCGCTTCTATATATTTCAACTAAATACGTAAATGGATTGAGTCGCGCTATCGTTTGTAATATAGGCTGAGCTGAACTAAGCCCCCAAAATATAGGCGTCATAAAAAAGCCTAGTCTCAAAACATTTTGAAGTACATTTTTTGTATCTCGTATCACTATAACTAACGAGCTCATCAAGAGTGAAATGCCAAAAATGGCAGGGAATGCCGCAATAATAAAATAAATAAAAAGACTATACTTCCAAAATGGCACATAACCATGTAATACCGATACTACAAATAAAATACTCGTCATAAAAAGTAGATTAAATAATGTATTGGTAAATGAAATAGATAACAACACAGACGATGGGAACTTCATCTTTGTAACGAGACTTAAATTGGATTGAATTGCATTTGCACCTGAATTAATACTTTGCGAAATAAATAACCACGGAAATAAACCAGATATTAAATGCACAATAAAGGGAGCGCCATCAACTAGGCGATCTCCCCCTCCTCTAAGCCCTAATCCAAAAATCAAATAATAGACTCCGACTTGCATCATCGGTTGTAAAATATTCCAAAAAACACCCAAGTAATGATTTGAGTATTGACTTTTCATATTATAGACAGCGAGTTGCAAAATTTGTTGCCAGTTTTCAATTTGTTCTCTTAGAATGATGATTAATGCTTTCACAATATAACCTACTATCTAAATAAACTTATGATTGTTGATTAAATTCATATAAGTTACCGTAATTGTAGTAACGAACGGATTCGAAGTCGTGTTGCATCACATTTTTCGTATCGAAAATAACTTTATCCTTCATAGATGAAAAGTCTTGATCCGTTAAATGTTTAAATTCTGAGTGATCACTAAGTACTAGAACTAATGAAGCATTTTGCACAGCTTTTTCAAAATCTTTTTCTACAAAATCTAATGCCACATGTGGATCGTATGTCACAACCTCTAAAGACGAATCTTGACGTAAAACTTCATAAATATCGAATGCCGGTGATTCACGTATATCATCGACGTCCCCTTTATACGTTAAACCAAATACAGCAATCTTTTTACCGTTTAGTTGGGCAAGCATGTGCTTTGCTTTTTCAACAACATAATTGGGCATAGAACGGTTCACTTTACGACCTGTTTGAATTAATGGTGAATGCTCAGGATCTTTAGCAATAATGAAATATGGATCAACCGCTAAACAATGTCCTCCTACCCCTGGTCCAGGTAAATGAATATTGACACGTGGATGCTTATTCGCCATCTCAATCACATCAAGCACATTGATGTTTAAATTATTGCTGATTTTAGCAAGCTCATTCGCTAACGCAATGTTTAAATCGCGATATGTGTTTTCCATTAACTTACTCATTTCAGCTGTACGCGCATCTGTTTCGATCATTTCACCTTTTACAAACGCACTATAAACACGCTTACCTGCCTCTATACATGCAGGTGTTATACCACCGATAATACGATTGTTATTGATTAATTCTTCGAGTATTTTCCCTGGTAATACGCGCTCTGGGCAATGCACGAGATATAAATCTTCCCCGATCGTAAAACCTTGTTGTTCTAGATATGGTTTTACGTGATCATCCATCGTGCGTGGTGCAATTGTTGATTCAACGATGACTGTATTCCCTTTCTTCAGGTATGGTACGATACTTTTTGTTGCGCTCATGACAATGGAAATATCACAAGATTCGTATTCATCATCATTATTTGGTGTTGGCACAGCGATGATAAATGCATCTGCTTCTTCAGGTGTGAGTGAGGCTTTAAATTTACCAGTAGCCAACACCTCCTCATAAGCTTCTTGTAGACCTGGCTCCTCTATATGAATATGACCATTATTTAAACTATTTACAGCTTTTTCATTAATATCAACACCAATAACATCTACACCATGTTTTGCGAACATAATAGATGTTGGTAACCCAATATAACCTAAACCGACAGTCGTTAATTTCATTTCATACACCTTCTTGTTTAATCAATATTATGCGTTAGACTTAAAAGATATTAAACCTATATTAAACCTATATTAATTCTTAATTAAATCCGACACGATTTCAATCCTAAAGCTAAATTCTACCTTAATTTTACACTAACTTACATTAAAATTAAATTTAAGTTAACATTTTTTACACTTTCTTAATAAATATCGTCGCCACTTTAAGTTGTCTATGCGTTTAAACACCTAAATGCGCACCAAAATAAATAATAAATAATTAAAATATAACCTTTCTAAATGTAATTATTTCAATTAAATACAAACAGCAATTAAAATACGGATGTACTTGTCTATTCACCTTCTACCCTTTTTTACTTTACTAATACTGGTATAAATAAAAAACTGTCAACAATAGTCGCAACTACGTTGACAGTTTTTTTATAAGCACATTCCTGCTCTAAATCTTTATACAGTGACGTCACATTCTTATAAGTGAACATCATTAGGTGACATACTGTATAACGTTAGAAGCTTGAATAGCTAGGGTTATATTCCCCATAAACGTCGCGTTATAAATACGTTTGTTTAAAGGTTTGAACGACTTGATCAAAATTGGCCACTTTAAGGGAAAAATAGATTTTCATTTTAGGTTCAGTACCTGATGGACGAAGCGCAATAAACCCTTCATCAAAAGTAAACCGAATCACATTTGATATAGGCAAAGTTATGTTTTGTTGTTGCCCCGTTTCAACATAAGTTGTTGTAGCCGTGCGATAATTTTCTATCGTCTTTATCTTTAAACCACATAAATGCGTATCATGATATTTACTAAAATGTGTCATCAGTGCACTAATTTTATCTTTACCTTCTTTTCCTTCATACACAGGTGAAAGGGTCATATCTTCAAAACGACCTACTTCTTTATAAATTTCTTGAAGTGCATCATAAAGTGTTCGACCTTCACGATATAACTCTTGTTTATACTTTACCAATAAAGGAATGCATTGAATGGCATCTTTATCTCTGGAAAAATCTTGAATTAAATAACCATGACTTTCTTCATAGGCTAACACCAATTGTTGATTGTGTGTAGCACGTTGATGAAGTTGGTCTGAGATATATTTAAATCCTGTTAAGACATTTATGCACTCTAAACCTAGCTTTTGTGCCAATGCCTCACTTGTTGCTCCTGTGACAATCGTTTTAACAACATATTTATGATCATGATTATGCATCAATTCTTGGGCACGCCACTTCATTAACATTAAGCCTATTTCATTGCCATTAAAAAAGTAATGTGAACCATCGTCATAGCGTTCAATCATTCCAAAACGGTCTGCATCAGGATCCGTGGCTACTATCAGTTTAGCATTGGCTTTTTCTGCACATTTTAATGCATGTTGAAACGCTATAGGGTCTTCAGGATTGGCAGTTTTACATGTAGGAAAACCGCCGTCAGGAATCGATTGTGCCTCATCAATTGAAAAATTTTCAAAACTTAAGCGTTTAAATATATGTGCAAGTATTGGTAGACTCGTCCCATGTAAACTTGATAACAGTACATGTGCACCGTGATCTTGAATACCTTGATAAAGCTTTGTTACATGCGAGATATAGTCTTCGGTAACCGATTGAGGTAAGTCACGAATGCGTCCTTTTTCTTTTAAAAGGTCTAAAGATTCAACACCAATATTTAAAGGTGAGTCAATAGCGTTAATATACGCGCTTAATAGTTCAGAGGCTTCTGGTAATAATTGGCCTCCGTCACGACCGTACACTTTAATGCCATTGTAATCACTAGGATTATGGCTTGCAGTAATCATAATACCTGCATCAGCATTTAAATGCCTTACTGCAAATGATAATTCAGGTGTTGATTTATAAGTTTTTGACACAATCACATATACCGACGCTGTTGCTAATACCTTAGCCATTTCTTTAGCAAAAGCTTCCGATAAATAGCGTGTATCATAATGAATTACGACTAAAGGTTCTACTAAATCACGTCGAAGGAAATGCGCTAAACCTAATGCCACTTTTCGTACTGTAAATTTGTTTAATCTACCTGGCCCTAGCCCAAATTTACTTCTAATGCCAGCAGTACCAAAAGTTAACGCATCTTCAAATGCGGCTTGACGTTCTTGCTCATTTTGCTGGTCATAGAAGCTTTTAACGAAACTTTCTTCTAAACGTGACATCCATTGTGCCTTCAAAATGTGCACCATCCTTAATTTATAATTTAATAAACTACAACATCATTATTATACATGATGGAGAAATGTGTTGTGAAACAATCCTCTATATTTAATTAACTTTAACCCCCGGAACATGCGATGCTACATTTCACACTCGAGATACTCATACGATTTGAGTTCAGGTGTACCGCACTCATAAACATAGAATGATGTAAACGCTTATTTTATCACAATTGTGTTAAAATCATTGAAAGACTGTTATATTTTCCTATACAATAAGGAATCATAGAGATAAAATACACTTTTATAGGAGCAACTTACAATGAATAAAGTTTTCAAATACGTACTGTATTTGCTAGTGCTTATACTCGTAATTGTTCCTGCAATATTTGCTTTTATTTTATTTAATTCGTCAAGAGATGCTTTTGACGATTCTTTTTCGCAAAAAGATAGAAGAGAATCTGTAATGCGTCAACATAAAGTCAATCCATCTAAAGAACCTGTATCCATACTATTTTTAGGTATTGATGATAGTGATGCACGTAGAGAGAATGGACAAAGTGTCGAACAGTCACGAACGGATGCAATGATTTTATCAACATTAAATCCTGATAAAAATCAAATTCGTTTGTTAAGTATTCCTCGTGACACTTTAAGCTACATTCCAAAAGTAGGCTATTACGACAAAATAACGCATGCACATGCCTACGGTGGGCCAGAATCATCTATGGACACTGTTGAAAAAGCATTAAACATTCCTGTCGATTATTATGTACGAATCAATATGGATGCTTTTGCTGAAACTGTCGACGAACTCGGCGGCATAGAATACGATGTTCCATATGATCTTAATGAGCCAAACCGAACAGATCAAGGTCGAATTAAAATAAAAAAAGGGAAACAAGTTTTGAACGGAGAAGAAGTTCTTGCTGTGACGCGAACACGTAAACAAGATTCAGATTTAAAACGTGGCCAACGTCAAATGGAAGTTTTAAAAATATTATTCCGAAAAGCACAAGAGACACAATCTCTTCATAAACTAGATGATATCATTAAAATTGTAGGAAACAATTCTCAACATAACTTATCGTATGATGAAATACGTGCACTCGCAACCAACTATCTTGTTAGTGATACTGAAATTAAAACAGAACAGTTAAAAGGTGAAAATGAACTTTTAAATGGTATCTATTATATTAATCCTGATATTGATGCATTAATTAAAACAGCGAATCGATTACGTAGCGATTTAGGTTTAGAACCTATAAAAGATCATCAACAGTTTCTAATAGAACGCGTGAAACGTGCTTTTGGTGAAATCCCACCCCTTCTTAACATTGATGATCATTTATTGAACCCAAACACTAAGAAAAATGCAGAGGAGTCAAATTCACCGCAGCAAAGTGATGTTTCGCAAAATCCTGGATCTTCTGAAACACCACCTGCTCAAAACCAACAAGACGCTCAAGCCCCTGTTCAAGACCAAACATATACGCAAGACAATGCTCATGTCCAAGACCCTAATACGCAATCCGTATACTAATAAAGGAGGTATCCAACATGTCGCGACACACATATGAAAAAATCAATCAAATTAATGGAATGTTTACAATGTTGGAGCAACAAATCATCCATAGTAAAGATATGGCGCATTTTCGCTCTGAACTCTTTTATGTAAACCATGCCCACCGTGAAAATTATGAAGCCCTCCTCGTTTATTATTCAGATAGCGAAGTGAATCCGGTTATTAATGCGGCTTGTTATATTGTTGCATTACCTGAAATTTTCGACGCCATCGATGTGTTTGATTCACCACTTCCATTTTCATGGGTGTATAATGAAAATGGTTTAACACCAGAAATGCAAAATTTAAGTGTTCCTATCCAATATCTGGTTGCTGCTGCTTTAGAAGTAACGGATGTAAATATTTTCAAGCCTTCAGGATATACAATGGGAATGAACAACTGGAATCTCGTTCAAATGCGTATTTTTTGGCAATACACTGCTTTAGTAAGACAAAACGCAGAGTAATCAATGTAATAAAATCCATTATTTTTAAACATGATGACATGCACTAAAATGTAGCATTATCAATTCAAATTTTACGCTACTCCAGTGTATATAATGTTTCAATATGACTAAGAGTTTGTATGCTTTTAATGCTACAAGCTCTTTTTTAGTATATTGAAATCATTGTATAAATATTTTAATGTAAAGAAAAATACTATAGGAGTGATTTAATTGATAAAAAAAGTGGAAAGTGATAAGGAGTACCGTGATGTATTATCAATTCGAATGACTGTGTTTGTTGATGAGCAGAACGTTCCTAAAGAGGAGGAGATAGATGAATTTGAGCAAACTGCAACGCATTTTATTGCATATGATGACAATGGCAAAGCCCTAGCTACTGCAAGATATCGCATTGTCGATTCAATAGTTAAAGTAGAAAGGGTTGCCGTTTTAAAAGAAGCACGCGGATTGGGATTAGGCAGACAACTAATGTTATTTCTTGAAAAACATGCGGTAAATCAAGGCTACACGCATTTCAAGTTAGGGGCGCAAACACACGCCATTCCATTCTATGAGACTTTAGGGTATGCGGCTTATGGCGATCAATTTTTAGATGGTGGCATTCCTCATTATTTCATGAAAAAGCAAGTTAAATCATAAAAATTAATAATCCTGTAATATTTCTATCAACAATTCGCTAAAAATGAAATATAAAAATGTTTGAATCTAATGTATCTCGTGAAACGATTATTAAAATTAAATTACAATACAATTAAAAACACCATTTGTGAGTTGGGACACTATATAATGATATCAATCAACTTTATACTATCTTACAGATAAAAAGGGGTAATGAAATGGTAAAAAAAATTGGGTATAAAACACCTTCTATTATTGCACTGACGATTGCAGGAACAGCAATTTCAGCACATCATGCTGACGCAGCAGAAAATACGACGCAACCAACACAACCTACACCTAACAAGGTTATTGACAGTCAAAAAGCGTTACAACAAGCTGAAAAAGCCAAAGCTGCTACAACGTCTCAACAAACTACTGTTTCTGGCACTAAAGCATATCAAGACCCAACTAAAGTTTCAACAAACAGCACAACATCAACTACTCTAACGCAATCAAAACAAGTAACTTCGACTGCAGCAAAAGCATCAACTCAAACATCGACTGCTCAACCTAAATCAGACAGTCATATTCAATTACACAACGAGGCGCAAGTCTCACCAGAAGCTTATGCACAAGCTAATCGCACAACTGCAACACAATCTACTGCGCAAACGAATACGACACAATCTACACAAGCATCTGCGCAAACGCAACACACACAGTCTTCACAAGTATCATCACAAAACAACACGAACACATCACAATCATTATCAGCACAACCAAAAACTTATTCTGTTCAAACAAACACTACGGATATTAATGCCAACCCAAACGGACCTACCCCTCCAAGAATTGGTGGTAAAGGCGGTCCAGCGACATTATCATTAAATTCGAATGCGACATCGGGTACTACAGCGTTGCGTGCTAATGCGGCAGCTACGTATAAACCTAAAGTAGCGTCAAAAATAAATGATTATATTCGTAAACAAAATTATACTGTTCCAAAATATGAAGAAGATTTTTCAAGTTATTTCCCTAAATATGGCTATCGCAATGGTGTAGGTAAACCTGAAGGTATTGTTGTACATGACACAGCGAACCCTAATTCTACAATTGAGGGTGAAATCAGTTATATGAAACGTAACTACCAAAGTGCTTTCGTACACGGTTTCATCAATGATCAACGTATCATTGAAACACAACCTACTGATTACCTTTCTTGGGGAGCAGGTCCTAATGCGAATGAACGTTTTATCAATATTGAACTTGTTCACGTATATGGATATGACAAATTTGCGCGTCAAATGAATAACTTTGCTGATTACGCAGCTACAAACCTTCAATATTATAATTTACGTCCAGATAGTGCTGAATATGATGGTCAAGGAACTGTATGGACACATGATGCAGTATCAAGATTCTTAGGTGGAACGGACCATACAGACCCACATGGCTATTTAGCTTCACGAGGCTATTCATATAATGAGTTGTATGATTTAATCAATGAAAAATATATGATTAAAATGGGATTAGCTTCTCCAGCATACACACCAGGTGGTTCTACACCTTCTACTCCGTCAACGCCGGACACTAAACCGTCTTCACCATTATCGGTAACTAATGATACTGGTGTCGGCCGTATTAACACATCTAATAGTGGTTTATACACAACGGTATATGATAATGCTGGAAAGAAAACTTCCGCAACAAATCAAACATTGAATGTAACTAAAAAAGCTTCATTAAACGGTAATAATTTTTACCTTGTTTCTGACTATAATACAGGTACTCATTTAGGTTGGGTGAAGCAAACGGACGTTGATTACCGTACAAGTCAACCTGCTGTTAAAATCAGTAAAAACTTTACGATTCCTACTGGTACAACACTCTATAGTGTGCCTTGGGGTACAAGTGCACAAGTGGCTGGTGCTGTAAAAGGTACAGGCGCGCAAGCCTTTAAAGCTACACAACAAAAACAAATTGCCAATGCAATTTATATTTATGGTACAGCAAATAACGTTTCGGGTTGGGTAAACCAAAGCGTACTTTCGTTACCATCTAACACAAATCAATTAAAAGTAACTGCTGACACTGGTGTTGGCCGCATCAACGCAAAAAATAATGGACTGTATGCTTCAGTATATGATGCATCAGGTAAGAAAACTTCCGCAACAAACCAAACATTGAATGTAACTAAAAAAGCTTCACTAAATGGTGAACAGTTCTACCTTGTTTCGGATTACAATAATGGCACTAACATTGGTTGGGTGAAACAATCAGACGTCGATTACTGTACAAGTCAACCTGCTGTTAAAATCAGTAAAAACTTTACAATTCCAGCTGGTACAACACTCTATAGTGTACCTTGGGGTACAAGTGTACAAGTGGCTGGCGCTGTAAAAGGTACAGGTGCACAAGCATTTAAAGCTACGCAACAAAAACAAATTGCGAATGCTACTTACATTTACGGTACAGCGAATAACATCTCTGGTTGGGTGAACCAAAAAGTACTATCTTTACCGAAAACTACGCAACAAATCGTACAAGCTGTATCTCAGATTGGTCAATTAAAACCAACTAACTCAGGTGTTAGAGCTACGATTTATGACCAAACTGGTAAAGACGCTTCAAGTCACGCTGATCGCACATACAAAATCACTAAAACAGCTTCAGCGAACAATCAAAATTTCGTGCTATTACAAAATGCGAATAATACACCGTTAGGTTGGTTCAAAACAGAAGATGTGTTGTCACGTCAATTAGGTAAAGAAGTACCTGCTGCTGGTCAATATGTTGTGAACACGAATGCTACAGGTTTATATGCAATGCCTTGGGGTACTGCAAAGCAACGCATTGATACACTTAAAGCATTAACAAATCGTACATTTAATGCAACTAAATCTGTACTTGTTGGTAAAGACACGTATCTATTTGGTAACATTAATCAAAAAATGGGTTGGATCAATAAAAACGAATTAACTGCAAAAGCAGTTGCACAACCAAAACCTACGCCAACACAAATTAAGACGTTAACGAAGCCAGTCGACTATGTCGTATATAATCGTAACGGGCAATACTTCACAAATGTTGGCGATGCTAAAGCTAAAGGATATTTATCAAGCTATTATGAAAGTCTATTCAATGTTCAACGTTCAGCACTCGTTAATGGTGTGACTTGGTATTATGGTCAATTTAATGATGGTACACGTGCGTGGATCAAATCAGCTGACTTACGTTCACAATTAACACGTTACATCAATTCACCATATACATTTAATCAAGCAGTTGATATTCAGTCTAACCTTTCATATAAACCACAAATCCAAAGAGTGCCTGGTCAATGGGTGGATGCAACGCGCGCAGAAGTAGCAAACGCAATGAATCCATCTACAATTGAAAAAGACCCAACTCAAAAATATCAATTCCTTAAATTGGATAAATACCAAGGTTTAGATGCTGCACAACTTAACAAACTGTTAGTAGGTAAAGGCATCTTAGCTGGACAAGGTCAAGCATTCAAACAAGCTGCTCAAGCAAATAACATCAATGAAATTTACCTCATCTCTCATGCTTTACTTGAAACGGGTAATGGTACATCTACCCTTGCTAACGGTGGCTATGTTGATGCAAACAATAAAGTAGTAACAAATTCTACACGTAAGTTTTACAATATGTTTGGTATCGGTGCTGTAGATACAGATGCGATTCGCGGTGGCTTTAAAACTGCGGAAGCTTACGGTTGGAATACTGTAAGTAAAGCAATAGTCGGCGGTGCAAGCTTCATCAAAAACCGTTATATCGGTATTGGTCAAAATACGCTTTACCGCATGAGATGGAATCCTGAAAATCCAGGTACGCACCAATATGCTACAGATATTAATTGGGCACATCATAATGCTGCGCGTATGAAACAATTCTACGATGCAGTTGGTGCTGCTGGTAAATATTTCGATGTAGACCGTTATAAAAAATAACAGCCTATCAATTCTTAAGGGTCAGGACATATATTGTTCTGTCCCTTTTTATAATGCCTTCCTCATAGATTAAACGGAATGTCATCTTTACTATCACAGATTTCGAATAGCACTGATATTGCCCCTATTTCAAAATGTTGATAATAGTGACTGAAGTCATCAGTAACCTCAATCAAGACTATTAAAATGATAGTAATGGCATTAAAGTTTAAAAATACTTTTATCTGATTACTAAAAGTGATTTATATTTGTATTTTCTTATTAATAAAGTGGGTATAATATAGCGTTATCTTTCCCTTTCAATTGCATTCATCCCTAAGATTGTAATACATTTATATTAACGATTGTTAAAGGAGTATAACTCAATGGCACATGCGATTAAACGTGATGCATTCTTTGATAATGCACGTGCACTACTTATTTTTTTGGTTGTTTTCGGACATTTAATACAACCTTATACAGATGCACATTCAGCTATTAATGCATTGTATTTAACGATATACAGTTTTCATATGCCAGCATTCCTATTTATTTCTGGCTATTTTTCAAAAAATGTTGGCCGCGCAGGCTATATTGAAAAAGTGGGTAAAAAATTATTAGGTCCTTACCTTATTTTCTTTGCCTTTTTCTCAATTTACTATTTTATTTCTGGAAAAAATAGTTCCATTGATTTGGATCCTTTTGACCCTGTATTCGCATTATGGTTTTTATTAACGCTATTCTTTTTTAATGTCATTATCGTTATCGTCAGAAACTACAAATGGATATATGTATTACCCATTGCTATTTTAATCGCTATATTAGCGGGTTTTTCAACTAACATAGACGGTTATTTAAGTTGGTCTCGCACTTTAGTATTTTTCCCTATATTTTATATAGGCTATATTCTTGGAGATCATTTTAGTAAACTGATTCGATGGAAAAAATTGGCGCCGCTATCTTTTTTAACGCTTTTAACGTTTTTCATCATTTACTATATTCATCCGATTGACTCATCTTGGTTGCTAGGTAGTTCACCTTATACAAAAACTAGCGGATGGAACGTCTTATTAAGTCCAATTAAACGCCTTACATTATATGTCATTATTTTCTCTACCATGTTGGCATTCTTAAACTTAATCCCTGAAAAACGACAAAGGTGGACATATATCGGCTCTAGAACAATGTACGTTTATTTATTACATGGCTTATTTATAGGTATTATTCGAGGCCATAATTTATTTCCGTTTATTGATCATCCATTAGCCGGAGTTATTTACAACTTTACCCTTTCCCTATTTATCGTTTGGTTATGGTCAACCGATTTTGTAGCCAAATGGACCAATCCGTTTGTACATTTGGAAAAACCTTCACAATTTAAACCTTATTCTTAAAGAATTAAAGAGAAGTCACCTAAAGTATGGTATGCTTTGGTGTAACTTCTCTTTTTTTAGGATGTGATGTTATGAAACTTGAACTCAATAACCAATCTCAATATTTAAAAGCTCCTAGCATTCGACAATTTTCGAATCGCATACATCAATTAAAAGATGTGATAAATTTAACAGTCGGTCAACCAGACTTTGAAATGCCCTCTCCAGTTAAAAAAGCCTATGTAGATGCTATAACCAATAATTTAACGACATACTCTCACAACAAAGGGTTAGTTGAAACACGTCAAGCCGTATCAGATTATTTAAAAAAACAATTTCATGTTACTTACGATGCTGAATCTATTATAATGACAAACGGTGCATCTGAAGCATTAGATACAAGCTTAAGATGCATTTTAAATCCGGGCGATGAAGTCCTTTTACCTGGCCCTGTTTACGCTGGTTACATTCCACTAATTCAAACATTAGGTGGTCAACCGGTGTTTATGGATACACGTAAAACGCAATTTAAAGTCACACCCGAATTGATAGAGGCACATATAACACCTCAAACAAAAGTCGTACTATTAAACTACCCTTCAAATCCAACTGGAATGACATTAACCTATGATGAAGTTAAAGCATTAGCAGATTGTCTAAAAAAACATCATGTTTTTGTCATTAGTGATGAAATTTATGCTGAAAATACATTCAATACACATCACACATCATTTGCGCAATTTGATGTCATTAAAAATCAATTGTTACTTATAAATGGGCTCAGTAAATCACATGCAGCAACAGGGATACGTATGGGATTTTTAGCAGGACCAACGCACATTATTAATCAATTAACATTCATGCATGCGTATAACTGTATTTGTGCCAATGTGCCATCACAAGTAGCAACAATTGCAGCACTGACAGAAGGTATACATGCCCCACAGCATATGAATGCCGCTTACATCGAACGCCGTGATTTTTTAATAGGCGCTTTAAACGATATGGGATTTGAATTAGAAGCCATACCTCAAGGCGCATTTTACATTTTCCCAAAAATCACACGTTTCACTGATAACGATTATGACTTCTGTGTCGATGTTTTGGAAAAAGCAGGCGTTGCCATGGTGCCCGGATCCTCTTTTACAGACTACGGTAAAGGGTACATTCGTATTTCTTACGCCTATCATATGGATGCATTAAAAGAAGGTATGCGTCGTCTGAAACACTACTTAGAAACCTATTATCCTCAAAATTAACATCAAAAAACCCTCAAACACATTCGAGTTTGAGGGTTTTACAATACATGTATTATTACATTATATTTTTTCAATCAAATTACGTTAACTTATGGAAATTTTGGGAATTGATCAAAGTCAGGTGAACGTTTTTCTTTAAACGCATCTCGACCTTCTTTAGCCTCATCCGTTGTATAGTAAAGTAATGTCGCATCACCAGCAAATTGTTGTAAACCAGCTAATCCGTCAGTGTCCGCGTTCATTGCAGCCTTTAAGAAACGTAATGCTGTTGGTGAATGTTGTAAAATTTCTTTACACCATTGTACTGTTTCGTCTTCGATTTTATCTAATGGTACAACTGTGTTTGCCATACCCATATCTAAAGCTTGTTGCGCATCGTACTGGCGACATAAATACCAAATTTCACGCGCTTTTTTATGTCCAACAATACGAGCCAAATATCCAGACCCATAGCCAGCATCAAATGATCCTACTTTAGGACCAGTTTGACCAAACTTAGCGTTGTCAGCAGCAATAGTTAAGTCACATACAACTTGTAATACATTTCCACCACCGATGGCATATCCTTTAACCATCGCAATGACAGGTTTTGGAATTACACGAATTAAACGTTGTAAGTCCAGTACGTTTAATCGTGGAATTTGGTCATCACCTACATAACCACCATGGCCACGAACTTTTTGATCGCCGCCAGAACAAAATGCTTTGTCACCTTCACCTGTTAAGATAATGACACCCACGCGTTCATCGTCACGAGCACGTGTAAATGCGTCTATCATTTCATGTACAGTATTTGGAGTAAAAGCATTATGAACCTCTGGACGATTGATCGTCACTTTAGCGATACCTTCAAAATATTCATATTTAATTTCTTTATATTCCTTTAGTGTCTCCCATTGTCTTTCCATAGTTGGCCTCCTCAATTAAACCTTTTATAAAAGCTAATGTTATTGTATCAAATTTTGCAACATCTTCCACATGAACTGTATGCCCTACTTGAGGTACAACTTCAAGTTTGGCATGTGGAAGGTCGTCTTTCATATTATGGGCAATCTCTACAAATTTTTCATCCCATTCTCCAACAATGAGTTGAACTGGCAATTGGAGATTTTCTAAATCATTCCATAAATTCGGCATCACTCCAGTGCCATAATCCCGCAAAGCTTTCGCTAATCGAGATGGAGATTGACGTAATCTCATATTCCTTATGCGTTGTTGTTCAACATCTGATAAAAATCGTTGTGATTGAAACAATGGCAACCGTTCCCAGTCGTTGACGAACGTTTCTAATGGTGCAAGTTCAAGTACACGCGCGCGTGCTAGATCGACTTGTATTCGTTCTGTCCGCATCACCTCATCTTGAATGCCTGGAGAACCACTTTCTAAAATCAATCCAGAAAGCCTCGTCTCATGATGAATTGCATAATAAAGTGCGACCCGCGCGCCCATTGAATACCCATGTAATATCACATGTTTATCGGCGAAGCGTTGTACAACGTTATGAAGTTGATGACCCATCCACCCAAAATCCCAAGATTGATCCATGCTCGAATCGTCTTGACCATGTCCAGGTAAATCAATCGTTACCATTTTCATTGTTTCTGAGAGCTGCTTGATATGGTGATCAAATGTACTGCTATCACTGATAAAACCATGTAATAATATGAGCACGATATCTGAAGGTTGCTTTGCATCATGAATTTTATAGTGTAACATCGACGACCTCACGTAACTGTTCATAAAGTGCTTGATGGGCCTCATAATTACTGTCACGGTCCGTTACAATCTCATAAAGCGTTGCGGACATCGTATTTAGTGGAGCATAGTCAAAGGTTTGAATATCTGTGAAGCGTTTATAACCGAATTGATATAAGTTTGCCACATGTTCAAAATCAAGACCTGTCGGTGTACCAAACAACCGTTCAAAATGTGGTGCTGCAGATGATTTTTGAGGTAAATATGAAAAGATACCACCACCATCATTATTCACTAAAATAATATTCATATGAATATCATTTAACTTAGACATCAATAGACCGTTCATATCATGGTAAAATGCGATGTCGCCAATCAACAATGTTACCTTCTTGTGTACAGCCATACCTAACGCGGTAGACACAACACCATCTATACCATTAGCGCCTCGATTGGCATAAATACTAAAGTCACGCCCATAATATAAATTGTCTATATCTCGAATAGGCATACTATTACTTACAAATAAGTGATCTGTAGCATCTAATTTATCAAGTAACTTTGAGATAAATCCAGCTTCATCATGCGCTTGTTTTTGATGATATGTGATGGTTTCTCTCGCTTGTAACTCCATTTTTTGCCAATGCCTCAACCAAACTTTACGATATGTACTATCTAAAATGTCGAGTGATCTAAAGAAATCATTGGCGGACATTTCGTAAAAATAGTCAGGCATTTTAGGAAATGCATCTATATCTTTACTATTTTGAATTAAAATTTGCGTTGCAGGCGTTTGTTTTAGCCACTGATTTAATTTTTTAGAAACCACTGGTTTACCGACTCTAATGACGAAATCGGCATCCATTTCGAGTCCAGCACGCAATAATAAATCATACGTTGCAATGACATTAGGATGCTGTGTACGGCGAATCGGATTTAAAGGATCCGCTAATATTGGTAAATCATACTCTGTGGCAAACGTTAATAATTGTGATACATCTTGATGTTGCATATCCCCTACTACAATCAGCCCTTTCACTTGTTTAAGCGTATTGGCAATTGGTGAAGGGTCTATCGTTTTTTGATACTTCGGTAATGTATACGTATATGCCGTTAATAAATCAGTTCGCGACCAATCCGGTGTTAACGGTTCACGAAACGGTAAATTAAAATGTACTGGTCCTTGATGTGGCCCCACAAAATATTGACTTGCTTTTTGCAGTTGATAACGGTTCGCTTCTAATGTTAGTTGCGAGCCATCTGCAAGAGGCATATCAAATTGAAAACGCACATAATTCTCAAACATATTCACTTGATTGATTGCTTGAGGCGCACCTACATCTCGCAATTCATGTGGGCGATCACTTGTTAATACGACAAGTGGTAATCGACTAATATGACTTTCTGCTACAGCTGGCACATAGTTTGCGGCAGCTGTACCTGATGTACACACTATCGCGACTGGACGATTGCTTCCTTTAATTAAACCTAACGCAAAGAAAGCGGCACTGCGTTCATCTGGATGCACCCATGTTTTAATTTCTGGATGACATTCACAAGCAATCGCAAGCGGTGTAGAACGTGAGCCTGGACTAATGACCACTTCTCTCACACCATAGGCGTAAAGTTCTGATATAAAATGAAACACTTGTTCAGTTAAATGTTGTTGTGCATGCGTCAACTTAGCTCACTCCTAAAGCGTCCATCATAGGACTGAATTTTAAAGCAGTTTCTGCTACTTCTGCTTTCGCATTTGAATCTTTCACGATACCCGCACCTGCAAAAAGAAGTGCCGTATCGTTATTAATTAACATTGAGCGTATAGCAACGATAAATTCACTATCATCATACATATCTATCATGCCTACTGGTGCCCCATACAACCCTCTTGCATTGAATTCATGAGTATCAATATATTGCACCGCTTGCGCTTTTGGATAGCCCCCTAATGCAGGCGTTGGATGCATAACATCAATCAATTCAATATAATTAGGCGTCACCAAATGCCCACCAATTTCAGTGTACAAATGATATAAATGATCATTTTTAAGAATGCTTGGCGTCTTATGATAGTGTACGTCTTCAACAAAAGGCTTAATATCTTCCAGAATACTTTCGACAACAATGTGATGCTCACCTAAATTTTTAGTATCCTGTAAGAAAGCTTTAACTTGTGCTTGATCTTGCTCTGCGTGTTGCGTTCTTTTAATTGTTCCTGCCACAGCTTTAGTTGAAAGCATATTATCTTGAACTTTAAACAGTTGTTCAGGCGTTTGAGAAATAAAACAATCATCGCCTGACTCTATTAAAAATAAATAACTATTCTTTTCATTTTTCAAAGCCCGTTCTAATACAGAAGCAATGTCGATGGTTGTATTAAATTTAATTTCTCGACGTCTCGATAATACAACCTTTTCATCAGACTTTAAGTTTTGAATCGTTTGATCAACCAAGTGTTCCCACGCATCAATGTCCAGATCCCGTTGAGTACATACGTACAAATCCGCTTCATCAGATGTGTAAGCGGTTGAATCAAATTGACTCAAACACGTATAAATCGCTTTAAATTCTTCAAATGAAAAATCTGATCTACGTTTTGTATATGTGAAATACGTGTCACCATCAATATAAGATATTAATATTTCAGGTAAAATAAAATGATTCATGTCAAATTGTCGCCATTCCACACTCGTACGTTGTGTAGAAAATTGAAATCCGCCATATATACGCAAATGATGTTTCGTCGTGGATGGATGTATTAGTGCAATATCTTCTTTAAAACGATCCCAATCTTTAAATATAGATCGTTTGTTTTTATGGTTATTTTTAAATTCCTTCGCAATGCGACATCCAAAAAAAGCTGTTTCATTATCATTAAGCCGAAAATAAAAGCGGTTACCCGCTTCTTGATTAGTTTTTCTAAATAATGTCACTGGATCCAATGTACGCGGTAAACGCACCTCTATGGAGATCCAAGTTTTAGATGTGCTCGATATTGCGTCAATGATTTCTTGCTCACCAACGTCAACAGTCATCTGTCTCTCACTTCTTTCTCATAATCATAATCCCATTAACATTCATTTTAACATTTTTTAATAGTAAATGTGAGAGACATTGCTTAAATCATAGAGTTTGTTATTGATTTCATTTCTAAACTTTTCTATACTGTTTTTGTATTAATAATATAAATAATCGAGGTTTTGATCTATATGGTGAATCAATTTCAGCAACATTCAACCTTTCATAAGTATTGGCAATTAATGCGACCTCACACGTTAACTGCTGCTATCGTACCAGTTTTAGTGGGTACAGCTATTGCAAAAATTTTCCAACTTGGTAGTGAAGATCATATCAATATGGGCTTGTTTATCGCAATGTTGCTCGCTTGCCTTTTAATTCAAGCAGCGACGAATATGTTTAACGAGTACTACGATTACAAAAAAGGCCTTGATGATCATGAATCAGTGGGAATTGGTGGTGCCATTGTACGTCATGGGATGACACCTAAATCCGTGTTCAATTTGGCCATCGCATTTTATGTAGTTGCTACGATTTTAGGGTTATTTATCGCAGCACAAACGTCATTTTGGCTCATCCCTATAGGCTTATTGTGTATGGCCATTGGCTATTTATACACAGGCGGCCCGTTCCCAATTTCTTGGACACCGTTTGGTGAAGTATTTTCTGGTGTTTTTATGGGAATGTTCATCATTTTAATTGCCTTTTTTATTCAGGCAGGACATGTTAATAGTACCGTGGTTTGGATGAGTATTCCAATTGTGATTACCATCGGCTTAATTAATATGGCAAATAATATTCGTGACCGCGTTAAAGATAAACGCAGTGGACGTCGTACATTACCAATTCTTCTTGGTAAACGTTTGTCATTACTTGTTTTAGCGGCAATGTATGTACTTGCCTATGTATGGGTTATCTACACTGTCTTTTTCGTTCCAGGCGGTTCTATTTTCTTTTTACTTATCTTATTAAGTTTCCCATGGCCTATAAAGGTGTATCGCCGTTTTAAAAAGAATGATACACCTGAGACAATGATGCCAGCGATGATTGCAGCTGGAAAAACCAACACATTTTTCGGCTTACTTTACGCATTAGGCATTTATATTAGCGCCCTATTAGGTAATATTTAAATGAAAACCCACTTAACGCTTATGCTGTTAAGTGGGTTCTGTTTTGTCTTTTTTAATTTGTATGAGTTGATGACGATAATTGAAAAATTGACGATAGCTCAAATATGTGGCTACGAGTGCTGAAATAATCGTTGCCGTCGTATGAATAAATACAACCATAAGTTGAAATTTAATCGCTTGTAATGGCGGAACACCTGCAATAATTAATCCTGTCATCATCCCTGGTATGGACACCAGCCCATACGTTTTTACCGAGTCAATCGTTGGCACAATGGCCACTTTAATACTTTCGCGTATCGCTTCTTTAGCCGCAAGTGAGGGCGCTGCACCTAATGATAACTTAGCTTCAATTGATTCCGTTTCTTTAGTAAAAATACGGTTAAGATTTTGGTAACTTAAATTTATCGCAATCATCCCATTACTGCCTACCATCCCTGCGACAGGTATGATTTCGTTAGGTGTAAAATCTATCGCACCTGTCAGTAAAACCCCACCTAAAGATAAAACGGCTCCAGTCATAATCGCTACAAATGAAACCCAAAAGACATGATGCATAATGGTAGATGCACGCTTTTTAGTGTTTGCTGCTGCATTAATCATAATCACAAGAATAAGTGCTAGTACAATCCATGTATCTTCTACTTTAAATACAAATTCAAGCAAATAACCAATCAAAACTAATTGAATGACTGCTCTTACAGCTGCGATAATTAAATCTTTTGCGATACGTAGTTTTTCTTTATAAGAAATAATAATCGGAATCAACAATAATAGTGAAGTTAAAAGCAAAGATGTTGTGGTCATATCGCCTCCTCCTTCACAAGTTCACCGTTATGTATTGTAATAATACGCTGAAAATGGCGATGACTTTGCGCCGTATTATGAGTAATCCATAACACTGCTGTACCTGCTTCAACCATTTCAAAAATTAATTTTTCAATGGATTGACTGTTCTTATCATCTAATGCGCTGGTCGCTTCATCTAATAATAACAACTCCGGTCGATACATTAATTGTCGCGCGATAGTCACACGTTGTTGTTCCCCACCTGACATGTGCTGTACTCGCGCATTCAATTTATACTTTTTAAGTCCAACAGCCTCTAATAACGCCTTCGCACGCGCCTTGTCAAATGTCTCTTGACGCGCCAATGATGGAAAAGCAAGATTATCATATATCGTTTCACCAAATAGCTCTAATCGTTGTGGTAAATAACTAACACGCTGTCTTAATATTTCAGGCTCATAGTCCTGGTATGAGTGCCCTTGAAATAAAATATCTCCTTCTGTTGGCGATATTAAATCCGCAATGACACGTAACAATGTACTTTTCCCACTGCCTGATGCCCCTACAACTGCAATTGCTTCGCCCTGTTTAACGTTAAGATTAATTTGATTTAATATGCGTTGATCATCTACATGATAGCTTACATTATTTAAATCAAGCATAGCACCCCTCCTTATTCTGTATATATCATATAATCATATACATGGCCATATAACGTTTTTTCAATATGTGGTTTGAAACCCATATTTTCATATAATTTTTTCGCACGTACATTGTCACGATCACAATTCAAGCTAAAGGTTTGACCTCTATATTTTTCAAAAACATGTATCATCAATGCTTTCGCAATACCACGCCCTCTGTATTGTGGAAATGTCGCGATAGATTCAATATATCTATCCGTATCTTCAGCTTCTTTAACAGGTAAAGGGGTTTTAGTCGATAAAGGTAGACTTTTGGCACGCTTTATCGTGCTCCAACTTTCTTCGTAATATAACTCTTTATCTCCATCATACGTAACGATCATACCCGCTACTTGCCCTTCAACATCATAAACATCAATATGATGATAACTATTTCGATATGATTCAGAAGCGACACTTTCTTCGATTACTTTAATTACTTCAGACTTATCATAGTTTTCAACTATTTCAAGTTCCATATCTTTCCAAATCATATATGTTAGTTCTGCAATGGCTGTGGCATCATTTATGGTAGCTGTTCGTATCATACAATTCCCCCTTTTAACTTTATTTTAGAGGAATATATCATTTTATGGAATAAATGCACATCTGTAGGTATAGAGTAAAATATAAACATGAACATTAAAAGAAGTAACACCACGTTTTCGGGGACGTTCAGCTTGCAAAAACAATTATAAGAAAGGTATCTAAATTTATTAAAATCCCTTTATAACAGACTAATACAACGACGTTTAATGTATAAAAAAAGAACATTGCGATTGCAATGTTCTTTAAACGGAAACGGAGGGATTCGAACCCTCGCGCCGCTCTCGCGACCTACACCCTTAGCAGGGGCGCCTCTTCAGCCAACTTGAGTACGTTTCCTAATGGCTCCACAGGTAGGACTCGAACCTACGACCGATCGGTTAACAGCCGATAGCTCTACCACTGAGCTACTGTGGATTCATATTATTTTTTTGTAAGCACAGATACTATTATATCAATTCGGTTGAAGAAATCAAGAGCTAAAATTAAAAAAGTTAACGGAATATTTACACTATAGGAGCTGAAATTCCGCCAACTTTACGTTTTGCACAATGTAATCGCACTATTTCCCTATTCCAATGCATAAAGTTCATTTAAACCTATCGTTAACCGGTCTGTTTGGCGTTTATTAGCAATTGTAAGTTCATTATTCAATGTATTGATTGAAGTAATATATCCCTCTATCGTATGAATATAGCCCGAACGCCAATAACTGATTTTAGCACTTTCATTTTTAGAAATTTTAAAATGCAACATATGATTGATTTCGATGATTTGGTCTTCACTCAAGTCAGGACGGTCAATTTTGAGTTGATTCGCTTCAAACTGTTTAATTCTTTCGAACTGTTCTGGAAGCGTCGCAAAAGGCGCCCATTTAACAATACCGCGTCCCATCGGTATGCGTGCATTTAAATATTGACGTGGTATTTTCCGATAATCCGTTTCTGTTTGATACTTAGGGGGAAGTGTACGGTCCAACATATTCATCACCTCGCACTCATTATAGAACATACGTTCGTGTTTGTGAAGTGATTTTTTAAAGATTCAACGTTTGACCAATTAAAAAACGGCTTAAGAAAAGAGCTCAAACCGTTGAATATCGGATTAAATACCCATAATCGTCATAATAAACAATAGCGCAGCAATCACGAAAACACCTACTGTTAATAGAAATGACAGTTGCTGTTTCAATTTTTTATTCAAAAGACACTCCCCCCATCCCTTAACTCACTTTTGAATACCACACAAACCATTGAGGTTATAAAATACCTATCTCAAAATGATTAGACAATATTCAGAATAATAGTAAGACGATCTTTGTTATAATTAGTCAAACGACTAATATTTAATAGTGTTATATATTATTTTACACTACAATAATAATATATTCCACTTCTATTTTGAGTTAACACACTATAATTGCCTTTTAAAACGCAACATATCTCTGCACCAAATGTCATTTTCATAAATAGGTGCTTCATTATCTTGACTAAAGAAATCAAATAACACATCTACTAATCTAAAACCTGCTTTTTGATAAAAAGCAATTTGATTGATACTTGAATTACCAGTACCGACAATCATTTCTTTAAAATGGTTTTCAGTTGCAAAAGCTATTGCATGATTAAGTAACTTTTTCCCAATACCTACACCTTGTTTTGAATCTTTAACAGCAATGTTAACTAATTCGATACGTTCAGTATCAAGCGCCACTAAAATGTAACTTCCTACAATACCATCATCTTCTTTGTATGCCACACATATACCTGAATTTAAGTACGCCTTTACTCTCTGATAAGAAGGATCCGCGAGTAATAATAAATCCATTGGAGCTTCTTCGATTGTATCCATAACTACAAACATGACGGTCACACCCTTTAACATAAAAATACACTTATACTTCTACAGTAGCATACTTAATAGAAGTATAAGTGTTAATACATCAAAATATGAATCCATTTTAAATTACATTCGGAATACCATTACATTGCGCACTTTCATTTGCGTCAACATATTCAATCCTATCATTTGAGCATTTACAAAAATTACCTAAGGATTTTAATAAAATATTAATTAGAAAATATGTTGTAAAGAAAACTTTAAAGTTACGACTCATCATGGGCCTCCTTAAAATCAATAGTTATTCAACTATACCCTTTATATTTCACGTTATGTGCAAGAGTCGATATATCATATAAACATTGGGATAATTTAAAAAGATATTACTTTGAAGGATCTATACTTCAGGAAGATTTGGAAATGGTTTTGAGGCATCAGGGCCAGGTTGATAGTTAGTACGTTGTTTTTCTAAAATAGCATATCTCGAAAGTGCTTCATAAATATTGAAATTGTCTTTATTATAATCGATAGGTTTTTCAGGATTCGTAGTGAGTGCTTTCGCTTTACGGTCTAAGAGATACGAAAAAGTAATACAGTTGCGATACTGCGTAGAGATAGTGTGTTCTGAAACATTTAAAATGACAGATTGACCATTTACAAAAGTAATTTTTACTTTAGCACCTTTTAATTTTTTAATTCGTTCAACAAAATGCATATTCATCCAGCTGTTTTCAGTAGCGCGATCGGAATGTGATGGAAAATAAAATGAAGGAAATATCGGAGTGATATTAATTGGAAGTTTACTTTTGAGGTTCGAAATGCGACGCGTTTGTGCTTTTCTAGATTGATACGTTTCACCATAACATTTACAACTGTTTTCAATGATTTGTATCAATGGTTCGTGAACAATGATTGGTGGTTCATCGTACTTCAGGATTTCCGTACTTTGATTGATGCCATATGGGCCATCTGTCGGACGTAAAAACATGTCTCCTTTCATAATAATATAATTGTTTTGGTTAACTGAATTTTTCATTCGGTTCCCCCTTTTTAGATTTATTTTATTTCTCTATGTACCTCCTATTATATACAAACCAAACTAAATGTCAATCTAAATTTGATGTTTTATTAAATTTAATTTTAAGCACCTCAAAACACCACCTTTAAAACTTTTAAAAATTCAGAATATTCATTGCATTTGTATTCATGTTTCGTTATACTGATAAATAACTATTTAAACAACATACAAGGAGTGATATGCTATGAAACATCAACTTGATACGAAAACGTATAATAATACTAACGCAATGCATATGATTCATCAGCTTGGTGTAGAATTAGTAATTGAAGACGCGCTAAAATATCAGCGTAAGCAACAACTCAAACATTTAATTGATGAAGCGCTACAAAATAAAAACGAAGCTAACTTCAACAAGTATACTGCTGAATATTTAAAATTGGAGGAGCTTGAAGTTGAAATCATTTCATAATCATCATTAAAACAGGTCGACACATTGCATGGATACAATGAGCGACCTGTTATTTTTATACCATTAAATCAATAATTTCTTCTTTTGAAATATCACCGAAGTAATAATAAAAGTCATAATCAACGAGTGCTTCTTTTATTGATTCTTTTTGATGTAACACGCCTTCCAAAGCATGTTCAAGTTCGGTTACGTTGCCTTCTCCAAAGAAATCACCGAATATTTTCGCATGTTCAATGCGTCCTTTTTTAACGTCCAATTTAATTTGAATAAAACCTTTTTCAAATTTATGTTCTCTTTCAAAATTGTATTTAGGGTTTTTACCATAATTCCATTCCCAAGTGCGGTATTTTTCATGACTCAACTTTTCAATATTGTCCCAGTCTTCATCTGTTAATACATATGCTTCTACTTCATTTTCACCAAAAAGTTGTTTTAAAATAATTTGCTTAAAGTCTTCAATATCTAAAGGTTGATCCAAAAACTCTTGAATATTAGCCACACGCTTGCGCACGGATTTCACACCTTTAGATTGAATTTTAGCTAGATTAACACGTAACGCGTTTTGTACTTCATCCAATTCACTGTTAAGCATGAGCGTGCCATGACTAAACATGCGGTCTTTCACTTTAACCATCGCATTGCCTGATATTTTGGCTTGTCCAACTTGTATGTCATTACGACCCGTTAACGCCGCATCCACACCCAATTGATTTAAAACATCGACAATCGGTTGCGTGAATTTCTTAAAGTTATGGAAACTTTGACCATCATCTTTCGTAATAAAACTAAAATTTAAATTACCAAAGTCATGATACACTGCACCGCCACCAGAAATACGACGTACAACATCAATATGATGCGCATCGATATAAGGTTGGTTGACTTCTTCAATGGTATTTTGATTTTTTCCAACAATGATAGAAGGTCTATTAATATAAAATAAGAAATAACTATCTTCATTATCCATTGGAACTGTATTTAAAACGTACTCCTCCATTGCTAAATTCATTGTAGGATCCGTGATATTATTGTTGCTAATGAATTTCATTTAAACTCTCTCCTTTGAAATAAGGTTGAACAATTTAAATATCGCACGATACATCTTCAAAAGCTACTGTTTACACTTAGAGATGACAAAAACATTAAAATTAACGCAAATTGTTTATTTAAATTGTAAATTTTAGTACAATATATGCTAGTTAAATTTCTAAGGGGGCGTAAACATGACGATTGCTGAAGTTGGAGACATCGTAGAATTTTACGATGGTATTAGAGGTAAAGTTGAGAAAATCAATGACAACTCTGTTATAGTAGATTTAACAATAATGGAGAATTTTGCTTCTCTTGACTTGCCAGAAAAAACAGTCATTAATCATAAAAGATATAAGATTGTTGAACAAGAAGGTTAATCTATGATGAAAAAATTAAACAAACCGCTACTTTGGTTTATATTAAGTTTTATTGGTTTTCACATTATTTTATTCATAATGTGGGGAGAATATAATGTTTACTGGCAATTATATACAGGCATTATGCTTATCGCAGGTATTAGCTACGTCTTTTACCAACGTGATATTGCTTCCAAACGATTACTCACGTCAATCGCAATTGGTTTAGCAGCCGGTGTACTGCTTGTACTTGTTCAGGTCATTATTGCTTTAATCACCTCAGATCTCAGCTATACATCACTCATTAAGCAACTGTCTCGAACAGGCGTCTATTTCAAATGGCAAATGTTGATAACGTTACTATGTGTCATGCCATGTCATGAATTATACATACGTACAATTTTACAAAAAGAACTTACTTTATTAACACAACGACCTTGGATAGGTATTGTTACTAGCGCAATATTATCTAGCTCATTCTTTATTTACCTTGATCGTTGGTGGATTGTTCTTTTTATCTTCATATGCCAACTTATTTTAGGTTTCAGTTATGCCTATACACGTCGAATTGTCACAACAACAGTAGCACAGATTGTAGCGGTGGTCCTTTTACTCATTTTTCATGGGTAAAATTTTTGGGTATGAACCACATTCAATGGATTACACATTGCGTCATCCCCTATTACATTTCTAAGCGTATGCATAAAAATGTAAATAAAAACTTTATAAATAGAA
>NZ_JAANBJ010000013.1:0-3393 GCF_011394325.1 Staphylococcus sp. 11007852
ACCGCAATGGTTAGAGGGTTATTTTTGTATTTAAAATCACGAAATGGATGTCTTATTTTTCTACTGGTTTTAAGAATAAATGTACATAACCGAAAAATACTCTAAATACGATTACAGTTGCTAATACCGTTTCAAAAATTAAGAGCCCATTCCAAATTTCCGGAAATATGAGTATGGGCATACTATTTTTTAAAGCTGTTGCTGAAATAACTAAAGGAAATGTAAATGCTGAAAATACGGGCGAAAACGGTTCTCTTAATAATTTTGGAAGTTGAAAAACGATATAAAAATAAAACACTTGAGACAGAATAAGAAAAAGTATGACGACAAACACATGCGCTTCAGGAAATGCTAAAACATAGGCTGCAGCGACTAAAGAAAATGGTGCGCAAATTGTAGATGTATTAGGTTTAATTGCCGTTTGTAATGGATAAGCTTTTAACCGCTTGAAAACAATCGGTAATACAATACAAGTGGCTACAAAACCGTAAATCACTGTTAACTGACCAATTAAAAGGTATCCACTCACTGGTGCCGTTAATCCTGCTATCGCAATGCCTATATAAAGTACAGTCCAAGATGGATAAACGTTCTCAAGAGAAAATCGCTTTAAATATTTAGTTGAAAAAACAATCATATGTATCACAATCCCTGTAAGACATAAAAGCCATAAAGGTGTGATTATATGTTGGATCATAGTGATATGGCTAAAAAACGTATTCAAATAAGTCGTCCCAAGGAAACCGGACATAAAAAATGTAGTGAACACTGAGGAAATGAGCGGACTATTCAACTGATCTTTAACATGGTTAAAGTTATAGAACATACTTTGTAAAAGGTGAAGCCAAATTAAAATAGCTAAGATGCCGCATATCGCGGTTAAAACAAGAGATATATCTTTTAATAAATTCCCTAGCCCCAATAACCCTAAGACCAGTCCTGATGTAACTAATGGTATGTTTTGGCGTCTCATGATTTACAACCTTCTCTTTGTGATTTTCTTCACTAATTATATCATGATATTAAGATATCCTTAATATTTCTAAGGAAGTTGTATGGAATAAATAAGAATTTTGCTGAAACATTTAAATAAGATTATGAAGCTTAACAATTCAATCTGGAAATCTAAAATGTTGATAATAAGTTAAATAAATTATTAAAAATATTACTGGAATTCCGATAAATATTTTAATGAATAAAATGAAATGTGTCTATTTAAAAATGTAGTATATTAAATGATATGACTAACTAGTGGGAAGTAATATACAAAAATTTATAATAAAATCAACAAGTTTTTTAATATATTTGAAAAGTGATTCATGAGACCATGTGTATAATCCCTATATAGATAGCTATTTTAGCAAGGTCTAGAATGAATTGATGCGCTTTCTTAAAAGAAGAGTTAGCACTGTGTTATTAATTGAATGAACCATCAGAATCGTCAATTGTTGTGGAGTTTAAAGAGGTACACGAAAATCAAACAAGTAACATTAAGTAAGATAATTAGATAAAGGTAACTAACGTTAATCATAATAAAGAGGAGGCTTTATGTTTGAAAATGCTTATAAATAAAAATATATTCTAAATATAATATAACTATATTGCGTCGCGATGAATTATTGATCTATATATAAAGGGTTGAGGTCAAAAAATTTCATACGCTTATCACAATTAAAAGTGTTTAATGTATAATGTCTTTAATATCTTAAAAAAGGCAAGGTAGTACAATGTCATTATCATTTAAATCACTTATATTTTATATGAAATTTAAAGGTGTAAAATTCACTTACATTGATGAAACAAAGGCCATGAGAATATTAGAGTATAAAAATTATTATTATAAGCTCAATAGTTATGTGGATAACTACCCGAAACAACTAGTTAGACATCAAAATCAGTTAGTTGAAAGATATCAAGATGTTGACTTTAAAAATTTAGTTGATTTAGCAAGTTTAGATATGAGGTTGCGTTATATTATTATAAAATATTGTTTAGACATTGAGCACTCAATCAAATTAAATATTATGAGATCAATAACATATTTAGATAACGAGGATGGTTACAAAGTTGTCCAATGCTTTTTTGATTATGTAAGGCAAACATCAGTTATAAGAAACCCTTATAAAAAAATGATGAAATATCTGAGTTATGACACTTATAGAAAGTTAGATTATGATAAGTATGAAGAAAATACACCTATATGGTTTTTAATTGAACATATACAATTTGGTGATTTGTGTTGGTTCATTGAGTTTTACTACAATACATATAAAGTTGAAGAATTTAAAGAATTGAGTAAAACAGTACGATTTGTAAAAAATATTAGAAATAAAGCTGCCCATAACACCCCTATATTAAATAATATTGTTTTTAAAAAATCAAATTATAGGAAACAATAAAAGTGTGCTAATAACAAAATATGCAAAAAGTTTAGGTATTCGTAAGCAAAATTTAGGTAAAAGACTTACGAACTACAATATACATGACATTTTAGCTATGCTTTATGTTTACGATAAAGTAGTCGTTAATAAAGGTATGAGAGAGCGTAGAATTAATGAGCTCAAAGACTTTATGGAATATGCTAAGAAGAATAAACATGTATACGACGAACGATTTAAGTCAGTATATAATTTTTTTAGTGAAGCACTTGCTAATTATTGATTTGTAATCTATTATTGACAATAAGGAAATAAACTATACGTTTGTAGGCCCTGCGTCATAAGATGTAGGGCTGAGTTTTTGTATATAATAGGGTTTATAATAAATTAGACTAGCGAAATTAATCAATCATTTTGGTTCTATACTTTTAGGGGCTGGGACATAATTCCTAGCCAAAAAAAGAATCGATTAGGTAAAATCATTTTTTACTTAATCGATTCTTTTTATATATTATTTCAAAAAAATAAAGCCCTCGCGTATAATAATGAATAACGACAAACAAAATGATACGGAGGAACTTTATATGTATAAAAATTATAACATGTCTCAACTAACACTACCAATAGAAACGGAAATTACATTTCCAGAAAATGATGTTTCTACTATTATTAATCATCTTGTTGAGTCCATCCCTAATGCAGAATTCAATGACTATTACAATCATAGAGGACCCTCTTCTTATCATCCAAAGATGATGTTAAAAATACTTCTTTATAGCTATTCTCAATCTGTTTTTTCAGGACGCAAAATAGAATTCCTTCTTAAAGATAGTTGTCGCCTCATGTGGCTTGCCCAAGGGCAAACACCTTCTTACAGAACTATAAATAGGTTCAGAGTGAATCCACATATGATGGAAATTTTACATACCTTATTTGTTGGTTTTAGAGCGCAGTTAATTGAAGATAAATTAATATCTGAAGATGTTGTTTACATCGATGGAACTAAGCTTGAAGC